>NZ_JBSHNT010000124.1:0-220 GCF_053601615.1 Pontimicrobium sp. MEBiC06410 | reverse complement strand
GCAGTGTTACCACAGCTATCTGTTAATGTCCATGTTCTTGTGATAATGAATGACCCTTCGCAAGTTCCAGCGACTACAGTGTCTGTATAGGTCGCGTCTAGTGTTGCAGAACAGTTATCTGCTTCGTCTGTAACATCTCCCGTAATGTTTACTCCAGCATCGTAGTTACATGATGCATCTGTAAATATCTCAATATCTGCCGGAGCAGTAAATGTTGGTG
>NZ_JBSHNT010000123.1:0-291 GCF_053601615.1 Pontimicrobium sp. MEBiC06410 | reverse complement strand
TGTGTTTCCGCTGGTTACTGTGCCATCGACGGTAAAGGTCTCATCGGCTTCATCTATGGCATCATCCGTGATTGGAATCACTACATCGACACTCGTGCTTCCTGCTGGAATGGTTACGGTTGTTGTCGTGACTGTGTAATCACTTGTGCCGGCTGTGCCTGTTGTCGTGACAATATCTACTACAACGTCTGTTGCGCTTACGGTATCGATGCTTACTGGAACGGTTACTGTGCCAGCGCCTTCGTTGACTGTTGCATCAGCTATTGTTACTGTTGGCGCATTGTCGTTATC
>NZ_JBSHNT010000122.1:0-35459 GCF_053601615.1 Pontimicrobium sp. MEBiC06410 | reverse complement strand
GCAGGCATTAACCCATTACCAATACCCTATACCAATGTCACCAACCCACAAATTATTTATGTACGCGTAGACAATAATACTATGGTAGATGATGGTACAGGAACAATGGTTGATAGCTCAGACTGTTACGCTACCGCAGAGCTAACGTTGCAAGTCAACCCAATGCCATCGTTTAATTTAGAAGACAATTACCTATTATGTATCAACACCAATGGCACAGAAGTCATTAACACGCCAGCAATAGACACGGGCTTAACCGTAGCCGATGGCTATACCTTTACCTGGTACTTAGAAGGCGTAGAACAACCACAATACGCAAACCAATCAAGTATTACCCCAACAGAAGGCGGTAACTACTCGGTATTGGTTACCAGTGCCTTAGGCTGTTCTACCATAGTAGGCGACCCAAATACAGTAACCTTTGTAGAAGTAAGTGAGCCACCAGTGGTTACCGCAGAGATAACCACATTAGCTTTTGCAGACCAACACGATATTGCAGTAACGGCGACAACAACAGCAAGTACAGCGATCTCAGTATACGAGTTTAGTATCGATGGTGGTGCGTGGGAAGCCAATACACCAAACGATGGAATGTATACCTTTAGCAATGTAGAAGCAGGGGAACATACTATTACGGTAAGAGACGCTATAGGCTGTGGGGAAACCACCATAACCATTACAATTATAGACTACCCACATTACTTTACACCTAATGGGGATGGGTACCACGATACGTGGAACATCTATGGCTTAGCTGGACAAGCAGATGCTATTATTTATATCTTTGACCGCTATGGTAAACTATTAAAACAACTAAGTCCTTCTGGAAGTGGATGGAATGGTACCTATAATGGCAACCCTATGCCTAATAGTACGTATTGGTTTACGGTACAGTATAGAGAACCGAGCACTAATGAAGTGAAAACGTTTAAGGCTCATTTTGCGTTGAAACGATAATAAACAATTTTAAATATTTAATTTAAAAAGGTCTAAGCAATAGCTTAGACCTTTTTTATAATTCTATTTGTTTTTTATAAAGCGTTTTCAGTATAGTGCATAAAAAAAGGAATTATCGTTATGATAACTCCTTTTTTGTGGGCGCGAAGGGATTCGAACCCCTGACCCCTTGGGTGTAAACCAAGTGCTCTGAACCAACTGAGCTACGCGCCCTTATTATGTATTATGAACTGCAATTTGAAAAAGTGGGCGCGAAGGGATTCGAACCCCTGACCCCTTGGGTGTAAACCAAGTGCTCTGAACCAACTGAGCTACGCGCCCTTTTTCCTGATTGCGGGTGCAAATATAACGTAAAGTTTAACCATTCAAAATATTTTACACACTTTTTTAGAATTATTTTTAGTTTTTTTAATGTTTAAGTTTTTTAATGGAATACATATAATTAAAACATTTATTTTAGTTAACTATAAATAAACACTTTATATTAAATCAACACAATAGTTCTAGCTAACAACTTCTTTAAAAAAAATACTTCTTTTTAATTTTGAGTTATAAAAGCTAATAATTTAATATTTTAGAATTTTAATTAAATACTCCCAATTTGAAGTATATTTCTTTAATCGATGAGCTAGGATTAGACATAGAAGCGCTTTCCAATATTGATGCTAGTAAAATAATTAGGCTACAAAAGCAGCTAAAAGCTAATGCTGTACTTAATAATACAAGTAACTTAGGAGAGCTTTCTCTATTAATAGAGCATTTTAAAGATGAAAAAACTAAACAAAATCACTTATTTGTTGAAAAGCATGTATGGTTAAAGAAAATTATAAGTGGGCAATACACGGATATTTCGGAAGATTCTATCATTATAGATAATGAGGCTATTAAAAATCCTGAAGCTCTAAGACATTTTTTAACGCCTTACTTTAAAGAAAACATAAAACCTTTTCTTTCTGCTGCTCTTAATAATGGAAAATACCAGTTATTATTACTTGTTGTCAGGCGTAATTTTTTATTTTCGGAAGAAATCAATCAGATAATAGTAAACTTTTTTAAATCGAAATTAAATTATGCTTCTGTATACCTAAGAAAAGGAAAAACTCTTGAAAAGGGACACCCAATAGCTTATATTAATGATTATGATTTTATTAGAAGCTTGAACGAGTTTCCTAACTCATTTTCTGAAGAGATTGAAGAGCTCTGCTCTGCTGCTGTTGATTTATATAACAGTAAAAGACGAAATACAGATAATATTAATTTCATTTTTGCAGCCAAAACTATGGTTGCTCTGGGCCAATTAGATGTTTCAAATACTTTTTTAAAAGATTTATTAGATTCTAATGCAGAAATTGCCGAGCCTTATTCATACAATACAAGGCGTAAAAACACTTCAGGGTCTGGATATGGTATAGGCACTGTACTTGTCGTTATCTTTATTGTTATACGAATTATAGTTTATTCAAATAAAAGTTCTGACAATACCATTATAAATATTAAAGATAATGAATATTATAAAGAACTATTAGACAAACCTTATGGTTCTAATGGTAAAACTCTAAAAGAAATAATTGAAGAAAGTAAGAAAAAGCATAATAACACATTTGATAATGATGAAGTCATAGAAGAAACAGTAATAGAAAGCACAGTTTTAGATGACACTAATTCAAAAAATAACACTAGTAAATACAAAGTATTCCCTAAATATTCAGAAAAGTTTAAATTAGAAAATCATATTCGTTTTTTATACACATTAAAGCGTAAAACTAAACGAAAAACTAGTAGTGAGCACATCACACCTTCAGTAATAAAACCGCTTTCTAACCCTTATCCTAAAACGTTTTACACCTTACCTAGTTATTACAAAAGTAATGATAAGGGTTATACCCAAATAAAAAACAAGAGTATGCAGGATCTTATTGTTTTTAGGTTACTAAAGGGTATTGATGAATCTTTATATATACCCAAAAACAAAAATGCTTATATTGATTTAAAAGTTGGAGACTCTTTAGTTTTTTACACTGGAGAAAACTTTGTAGACACTCAATTCTCTCATTTTATAGATAATACAGACATTTCTAAAATGTATACTGTTGAACATCTGGAAAAAGAGATTCCAAAAGAGATAAGTATTTTACCTTTCTACAACAAAATAAATATAAGAAAAAACAACATCGGCGGAAAAACAATTACTACTATAGACACCTTACGTAAAGAAGCGATAAACACAAAAAGTGTAAAGCTGAATACATTAAATATAGATAGGCTTTACACTAATTATTATAATAAAAAGTATAAAAATTAACTTAACCCAGTTTTAGAATCGTCCTTAAACTGTTTCTGTCTCTCTTTTTCGTAGTCTGGTAACATGGCATATAAGGCATAAACAATATGGCGTAGCGATTTATAATCTTGTTTATCTATTGCTTCGTCTCCTTGTTTTATTAATTTATCTGCTTTTCGCTGATTAGAATATTCGGTACTGTACTTTAATCCTAAAAAGTAAGAAATAAAATTCTCGTCGCTAGATTGTATTATATCGTTAAATAAAAGTTCTAACTCTTTAATTTTGGCTCGTATTAAATACTTATTTCCAGAATTAACCACCTCTTTTTCGTTATTAATAATCTTTAAATATTTATCTTCATAACGTTTATTCTCTTCTTTATTAATTAAATACTCTAAGCTTTCTTTAGAAGACATGTATTCTTCTATTTCTGTTGCTATTGCTTTATTTCTGGTTAAAGCATCAAAAGATTGAATTAGTTTTCTTTTTTTATCATCTAATTGATATTTCTGGTCAGAAATATCATCGTCTTCTAATAATGTTGCTTCTATTTGTATTTCAATTAATCCAACTCTAATTTTTTCTAATTGATTGGAATATTCAAAATTTTCATCATTATTATTTTCTTTTATCAATTCCTCTACCTCAGCTAAAATAGAATTGATTTCTAGATTAATTTTATTAATACTTATTGAACGTTCTGACTTACTAAATACATTTTGAAACTCTTGATCACAGGATTGCAAAAACACATTAATTTTTAAATCTCTAGATTCTGTTATTTCTAATTCAATTTCGATATCTGTTCCTTTAATTAAATCTTCTTCTAAGTCTTTTCCAAAGATTTCTATAAACCCAATACTAAGCCCTGAGCTTGGTAAGCCATTAGATTTTCCTTCAATGATATTAATAATTAAATTAGATTTTGAGCCTTGTAATATAGTTTTAGAAGCTGTTTTATATATTTTCTTCTTTAAAGGTAATATACTGCCTTTTGCAAATATTTTCTCTAATCGTGTTGTAGAGGCATCTATATCGTCTATTTCCATACAAATATCAATAGGCAAAGGTTGCCCTAAAACATTATAACTACCTTGATTAATGGCTACATCATCTATTATTTTTAATACATTTTGGTTGCCATCTAATAACTGAATTTTAAATTTATTTAATCGTCCTTTTAATAGAGGAACAAACTCTGAAAATGAAGCATTATTTAATGCTTTTATACTAGAATCGTATCCTCCATCTGTTCTTATTATTCTATAACTGATAATATCGTTAGAACTTACTCGTCCAGTAATTAATTCTTCTAAATCTCTTGTGTTTTGCTCATAAAAAATATTACACTCAATGTCTTCTTTAACTTGCGAAGTTTGTTTAGAAAGATCTTCTTTTTCTTCTACTACAGATTCTGGTTTAGATCCTGCATAGTATGCAGCTCCTTCAACAACTGCAGATGTTGGATTTACACTTGAATCTACTAAAATTCCTGTTTCTTCTTTTATTTTCTCCCTTATATAAGGGACATAAGTACTTCCTCCTATTAATATTAAACGTTCTATTTGAGAATTAATTAATTGATTCTGGGATATTACTTTTTTTATAAGTGCAATAGTTTGTGCTACTTTATCTGCTATGACATTTTCAAATTGAGTTCTAGTAATAATAATCTCTTCAAACAACTCAATTCCATTAATAGCTATATCTAATTCTATTTCCGATTGTTCATAAACAGATAGCTCTTTTTTGGCTTCCTCTGCTTTTTTTAGAAGTTCAAAATATAATCCTTTATAGTTATTAGACTTCGCTTTAATATTTTTCCAAAGATTATTGGTGTTACATTTTTCTTCCAATAGAGGAACAATAATTTTTTCTACTATTAGATTATCAAAATCTGCTCCTCCTAAAAAATTATCACCTTCATTGTCTATTACTTTTAGCTCTCTATCATTTACTTCTACCAAAGCGACATCAAAAGTTCCGCCTCCAAAATCGTATACAATCCACTTTTGAGCTTCAGTTATGTCTAAATTAGCTGTATTTGCATAAGCTAAACATGCAGCAATTGGCTCTTGTAATAAAACTACTTCTTTAAATCCAGCTAAGTAGCCCGCTTTTTTAGTAGCATTAGATTGTATTGTATCGAAAGATGCAGGGATTGTTATAACGATAGAATTTAAATTAACATCGTCTATAACAAAATTTTTAAGCTCTTTTAATATGTATGATGATAGTTCTATTGGAGAAATTTCTTTTTCTATAGATGGAATAAAATAGGTTTCCTGTGTTCCCATTTTACGCTTAAAAAGCATACTTACGTTTTTTGCATCTTTTTCTAAATAATCTAGAGCTTTATCTCCTATAATTATTCTTCCTCCTCTAAAAGCAACACAAGATGGTAACGTTTGTTTTAAACCTAAAGGGTTATTATATACTTTAATATTACCACTATTATAATTAGCAATAAGACTGTTTGTTGTGCCTAAATCTATAGCGAAATTTATAGTTTTCATATACTATTCTACTATTACTATTCCTTTTTGAATTAATTTTGTTTCTCCTTCCTCAATTTTATAAACAATAGGTTTTAGTACCTTAACAATACTCATATTTCCATTAATATCTCCAACTATATTGGCTTCTACATCGGTCATTTCATTTTTATAAGCTTGTCCAATTGGATCGACTATATGGTACCCCAATGCATCAAATTCATGATATATTCTTTCTATATTTCTATTGAAAGTAGATAAGTTTTCTTTTTTACTTTTTAATGCTATGGAAAACGTTTGATTAATTATTTCTAACATAATTTATTATAGACTCTTATTTTGAAACCTGAAAGTTACAACTTATATGGTTTTAAACAACTTCTGCTACAACAAAAGTACTACCTCCTATATAGATAACATCTTCTTTTTTTGCAGAAGCTAGAGCTAAGGTGTGGGCCTCTTTTACGGAATTACACACTTGTGCTGTAAAGCCTTCTGCTTGAAACTCCGTTTTTAATTGTTGTACATCCATACCTCTAGGAATATTAGGTTTACAGAGGTAATAGGTTGCTTTTTTAGGTAGTATTCCAAATACGGATTGCAAATCTTTATCGTTAACCACTCCAAAAACAATATGTAGCTCCTTGTACTGTTCTTGTTGTAATTGTTGCATAGTATAGGTTAAACCTTCTTTATTATGCGCCGTGTCGCAAATAACTTTTGGTTGTTCTTGTAAAATTTGCCAACGTCCTAATAGCTGTGTATTCTTTACAACATTAAGTAACCCTTTTTTAAGTTGCTCTTTAGTAACTGTATATTTTCCTTTGCGATTTAAAACTTTAATTGTTTGAACAACTGTTTTAATATTTTTATACTGATAATTCCCTATTAAATCGCTGGTATAGGCTGCTGTTACTTCTTGGTCTGCAAATACTATCTCTGCATTGTGCTTTTCTGCTAAAGTTGTAAACACTGAAACGGTTTCAGATTGTGTTTCTCCCACTACAACGGGTATATTATGTTTAATGATGCCACCTTTTTCTGCCGCTATTTTTGGTAGTGTATTTCCTAAAAACTGGGTATGATCTAAGCCTATATTAGTTATTACTGAAACTACTGGGGTAATTATATTGGTAGAATCTAAGCGCCCTCCTAGCCCAACTTCAATAATAGCAATATCTACTTTTTGTTTTGCAAAATAGTCGAAAGCCAACCCTACCGTCATTTCAAAAAAAGACAATCCCTGAGCTTCTAAAAACGATTTATTTCGTTTTATAAAACCTATGACATATTGTTTACTAACTTCTACTCCATTTATTTTTATACGCTCTCTAAAATCTTTTAAATGTGGAGAGGTATATAAACCAACATTATAACCTGCTTCTTGTAATACAGAAGCCAGCATGTGGCTTGTAGAACCTTTACCGTTGGTTCCTGCTACATGAATAGATTTGAATTTATGTTCTGGATGTTTTAAGTGTTTTGCTAAAGCTAAAGTATTAGATAAATCTTTTTTAAATGCTGTTTTACCTTGTTTTTGATACATTGGAAGTTGTGCGAACATCCATTGTACGGTTTCTTGATATGTCATTAGCTATTGTCCTACTGTGAAATCTATCTTTACAAAACCTATTTGCTTTACAGGAGCTTTAGAGTCTGCTGGCCATTTATGAGATAGTGCTGTTTTTTTAGCAGCTTCAAATAAACAAGAATCGCCTGTGGTTCCTTTTTTACCTGGAATAGCTTTTATAACTTTTCCTGATCGGTCAACATGTATTTCTACTACAACTCTCCCTTCTTCTTGACAATCTGGAACTATTTTTTTTCTAGATGGTTTTCCTCTTCCATTTAATCCGTAACCTACTCCTCCATTTCCTGTTCCTGGGTCTCCAAAATAACTAGGAGCATAGGGGTTACCGTTTAATTGCCCCTTATCTCCTGCTTGGTTATCGTCCCCTTCACTTCCAGATGATTCTCCATCTGAATTATTAAGCCCTCCCATTAAAGCATCTAACTTTGCTTTTTTATCGGCTTCTTCTTGTTTCTTTTTTGCTTCTGCTGCTGCCTTTGCTTTAGCTATTCTATCTGCTTCGGCTTTAGCATCTGCTTCGGCTTTTGCCTTAGCTTTCGCTTCTTTCTCTTTCTTTTTTATAGCTATTGCTTCTTCAGAATCTTGAGTAATAACATCTTCAGATTGTGCATTTGACGCTGCTGCTTCAGGTTTTGTTTCTGCTTGTTCTGGTTGAGATTGTGCTTCTTCTAGTGGTTTATTTATATTGTTATTTTGCGATTTAACTGGTTTCTCTGGTTGTACATCTCCGCTACCTACATTAGAATTCCCAAAATTAACGGCTACACCATATTCTGCTGGTGGATCTAAGTATGGAGGACCTACAACAAATAACAACAGTAATAAAATTAATAACAATAGTGTTGTTATTTTTGCCGAATTACGTTCGTGTTTAGTTTCTAAATACTTCATCTCTTTCTCTTTTAATCTTCATCCTTTACGGCTAACATAGATTTTATTTTATTTCTATTAGTAATATCCATAATGTAAACCACATGCCTCATCTCTACATCTTGATGAGATTTGATTATGATACCATTGTAGCCTTCTTGTCTTACAAAATTAATTATTTTTATTTCTAAACTGTCTTTCTCTACGCTTTGCCCTTCAATGGTATAATTATCTTCTCCTATAACTGCTACTTCTAAAGCTCGTTTTACTTTAGGATTGGACTGTTTTACTTCTGGTAATGCCAAATCTATGCCATTATTATATTTTGAGTCGTAAGTATACGTTTTTAAGGCTAACATTAACACAATAGCTATTACTAATAATAACAGATAAATGAGTAATCGCTTTTTCATTTATGTTATAAACCTACTTATTGAGACTTTGCTGCTAATGACGATTTTATTTTGTTTCTATTAGCTATATCCATAATATACACCACATGTTTCATTTCTACGCCCGGATCAAAACCTATGGATACAGATGACGATTTAGATGCATTAACTTTAGACAATACTGCTGCTTCTAATCTGTTTTTTGATACTTTTTTATTATCTACAAAATACTGATGATTTTTATTAACTCTAACAGATACGTTTTTTGTTTGCGATACTGTATTAGAGGCTTTTGGCAACAATAAATCTATAGCCTCAGCTGCTACCAATGTAGAGGCTATCATAAAAAAGATAAGTAGCAGGAATACAATATCGGTCATAGATGACATATTGAATTCTGGTGTTACTTTATTTCTTCCTCTTAAATTCATACTATACCGGTTCGTTTAATAAGTCTAAAAAGTCTAATGAATTCGCTTCCATTTGGTAGACTACCTTATCGGTTTTTACGACTAAGTGGTTGTAGGCTATATAGGCTACAATTCCTACTACTAAACCGCCTACTGTTGTAGTCATCGCTGTGTATAATCCATCGGCTAGTGTTTTAATATCTATAGAACCTCCAGAATTGGCAATTTCGAAAATTGAGATAATCATTCCTATCACGGTTCCTAAAAACCCTATCATTGGGGCTGCTCCTGAGATAGTTGCTAAAACACTTACGTTTTTTTCTAGGCTGTAGACTTCTAATCGCCCTGCATTTTCTATAGCTGTGTTGATGTCTTCTAGCGGTTTTCCTATTCTTGAAATCCCTTTACTTATTAATCGTGATACTGGTGAGTTTGCTTGTGAACATAGGTTTTGTGCTGAATCTATTTTTCCCTCACTAACATAGTTTTTTATTTGGTTCATAAAATTTGCATCTACTTTAGAGGCTTCTTTTACTGCAAATAATCGTTCGAAATAGATATATGTTGCCATTATTAAAAGCAAAAACAATACAGCTATAATTACAATTCCCGCTGTTCCGCTACTACTTATTAACTCTATTATGGATAACGTTTTTTCTACTGGTTCTCCATCTACTAATGCTTCTGCATCTTGTGCAGTTTCTTGTAATAATGTGTTTAACATATTTGTGTATTGATAATGGTGTAGCGTTTGTTTTTTAATTCTATTTTAAACGCTACGTTATGCATGAAATTTAGTTTCCTGTTTGGATTCTAAGCGGTAAACGATAAGATACAGTTACTGCTTTACCGTTTTGTATACCTGGTTTCATTTTTGGTAACAGCTTTGTAACACGCTTCGCTTCTTCTTCAAATTTGGGATGTTTTGCTTTCGCTCTAATACCTACTACTTGACCTTTATCGTTTATTTTAAAAGTAATCACAATATTTTGCGTTCCTGTTAATCCTAAATCTCCAGCTAATTGTTTATCGAATTTACTCCCTACAAATTGCTTGATTTTATCATTAAGACATTTCCTTTTAGCTTCCCCGTTTAAACTCTCGCAGCCTGGGTAAGTTGGAGCATTTTCAATTTTTCTAAAGTCTACAACACTGCTTCCACTTCCTCCTTCTTTAGCTTTTGCAGCGGCAGCGGCAGCAGCGGCTTTTTTCTTTGCTGCTCTATCTGCAGCGGCTTTTGCTTCGGCTGCAGCTTTTGCCTTAGCTTCTGCATCGGCTTTTGCTTTCGCAGCTTTTTCTGCTGCTATTCTATCGGCTTTTCTTTTAGCTTCTTCTGCTTCTTTTTGTGCTTTAGCTTTGGCTTCTCTATCTGCTTTTTCTTTTGCTTCTTTTGCCTCTTTAGCTTCTCTTTCTGCCTTTTCTTTTGCTTCTTTCTCGGCTTTTTCTTTAGCCTCTTTTTCAGCACGTTCTTCTGCTTCCTTTGCTTCTTTTATTTTTAAAGCTTCTTCTGCTTCTTGTGTTAAAAGGTCTTCGTCTACTTGCTCTTTAGCCGTCTCTTCAACAGGTTCTTCTACTACTTCTTCTACGGTTTCTTCAACCGTTTCTTCTTCTACAGTTTCTTCTGCGACTTCTTCGGCCACATCTTCTTCTATAATTTCTTCTGCTGCATCCTCTTCTACAGCTTCTTCTGCTACTGCTGGATCTTCTTCTGCTACATCATTTTCATTTGAATCTTCTGGACTCGATGGTGCATCTGGTTGAACATCATCTGCTATACTAGGGGTTCCAAAATTTATAGCAACGCCATATTCTTGCGGAGGATCCATATATGGAGGCCCAACTACAAACAGTAATAGCAATAAAATAAACAATAATAATGCTGTTATTTTTGCTGAATTACGTTCGTGTTTGGTCTCTAAATACTTCATAGAAAATATATTATTGCGATTTTACTGCTAGTGTCGATTTTATTTTATTTCTATTAGCAATGTCCATGATGTATACTACATGTTTCATTTCTACATCTTGGTCGGATCGTATTGTTATTGTTGGAGTGCTTGATCCTCCTACTTTAGCTAACACTTCGGCTTCTAATTGTCCTTTTGGCACTTGCTTCATGTTTACAAAGTATTGGTTCTTTTTATTTACACTTACTGATACACTTTTTGTTTGCGTGGTCTTACTTGATGATTTTGGTAATAATAAATCTATCGCTTCGGCTGATACCAATGTAGACGCAATCATAAAAAAGATAAGTAGCAGGAATACAATATCGGTCATAGATGACATATTGAATTCTGGTGTTACTTTATTTCTTCCTCTTAAATTCATACTATACTGGTTCGTTTAATAAGTCTAAAAAGTCTAATGAATTGGCTTCCATTTGGTAGACTACCTTATCGGTTTTCACGACTAAATGGTTATAAGCGATATAAGCTACAATACCAACAACTAATCCTCCTACGGTAGTTGTCATGGCTGTGTATAATCCGTCGGCTAGTGTTTTAATATCTATAGAACCTCCAGAATTGGCAATTTCAAAAATTGAGATAATCATTCCTATTACGGTTCCTAAAAACCCTATCATTGGGGCTGCTCCTGAAATGGTTGCCAATACACTTACATTTTTTTCTAAGCTGTAGACTTCTAATCGCCCTGCATTTTCTATAGCTGTATTTATGTCTTCTAGCGGTTTTCCTATTCTTGAAATCCCTTTACTTATTAATCGTGATACTGGTGAGTTTGCTTGTGCACATAGGTTTTGTGCTGAATCTATTTTTCCCTCACTAACATAGTTTTTTATTTGGTTCATAAAATTTGCATCTACTTTAGAGGCTTCTTTTACAGCAAATAATCGTTCGAAATAGATATATGTTGCCATTATTAAAAGCAAAAACAATACGGCTATAATTACAATTCCCGCTGTTCCGCTACTACTTATTAACTCTATTATGGATAACGTTTTTTCTACTGGTTCTCCATCTACTAATGCTTCTGCATCTTGTGCAGTTTCTTGTAATAATGTGTTTAACATATTTTATGTTTTAATAATGGTATAACGTTTGTTTTTTGTATTACGTATAATTAAAATAAAGTTCTTGTTAATAAGAATCCTAAAGCTCCTGCTAAAAACCCTGCTAATGCTAGCCATGAGATCTTTTTAAGGTACCAGAAAAAGTCTATTTTTTCCATTCCCATAGCTACAACTCCTGCGGCAGAACCTATAATTAACATACTACCTCCTGTTCCTGCTGAGTATGCTATAAAGTGCCATAATTGGTCATCTAATGGTTCTGTAAACATTCCTAAACTTGCTGCTACTAAGGGTACGTTATCTATAACTGCCGAACCTATACCTAGTAATATTACAACTAAATCTGATACTTGTGTTCCTGCCATCTCCGTTCCTATCATTGGGATTCCAGTTTTTAATGTTGATGCAAAACCAAATAATGTTCCTAAAGATTCTAATGCGGCTACTGCCATTAAAATACCTAAGAAAAATAATATACTTGGTAATTCTATTTTAGATAATGAGTGGTGTACTGGACTATGGTGCGCATGTGCATCGCTTTCTCCTTCTACTTCTGTTAAACTGAATTTTGAAGAACTGTATATTTCCGCAAAAATGGCTACGACTCCTAAAGATAGCATCATACCTACATACGGTGGTAAGTGTGTTACTACTTTAAAAATTGGCACAAATATAATAGCACCAAGTCCTAAATATAGCATCGTACCACTAAATCTACTTTTAGGTTTATCTTCTGTTTCTTCTACTTCTAATTCACCTTTAAATGCTGGTAAAAAAGAAGCTATTGTTGCTGGTACTATCATACATAATAACGATGGTAAAAATAAATACCCGAATAAATGCCCTGTAGATACTTTATCGCCTATCCAAAGCATTGTAGTCGTTACGTCTCCAATTGGTGAGAATGCTCCTCCTGCATTAGCTGCTATAATAATTAAACCTGCATACCAAATACGTACACTTCTATCTTTTACTATTTTTTGAAGAATAGATATTAAAACAATTGTAGCTGTTAGGTTATCTATTATTGCAGATAATACAAATGCTAATGCACAAAAAATCCAAAGTATTTTAGATTTCTTTTTAGTTCTTATAAAACTTTTTATGGTTGAAAACCCATCGAAGTAATCTATGATTTCTACAATAGTCATAGCACCTAATAAAAACACCAGAATCTCTGCGGTTTTTCCTAAATGGTGCAGTAGAGTTTCCTCCATTAAGTGCATTTTACTATCATGGTCTAGTGCTGTATAGCCTTCTACTAATCCATGATTTGCAGAATCAAACCATTGTGTAAAGGAATCTATCCCTAATGATATTAAGGCCCAACTTATAGCCATCATAACTAAAGCAGGAATTAATTTATCTATTTTTATATTGTGCTCTAATGTAATGGCTAGGTAGCCAAATACAAATACTAAAATTATTACTGTTTCCATCTTATTTTTATACCAATTGTTTTAATGCTATTTCAAATGCCGTTTTACTTATTTCTGTTTTACTAGAACTTTTATCGTAAACGTTTTGAATTGCTTGTTTTATAATGTTTGATGTGTCTTGAAAAATGGCCTCATCTGTCATTTGTACTTTACGTTCCATAAAGTAGGCGAACACTCTAGCCATTCCACAGTTTGAAATAAAATCTGGAATTAAACTTACTTTCTCATCTGTGTGTTCCATAATTGAGCCAAAGAAAATTTCTTTATCTGCAAATGGCACATTTGCTCCACAAGAAATTACTTCTAAGCCAGTACTTATCATTTGATCTATTTGATCTTGAGTAATTAACCTAGATGCTGCACATGGGGCAAATATTTCTGTTTCTAAAGACCAAATTTTCTCATTCATCTCTGCAAACGGAATCATATTATCTGTTGCTAATGTATTTCCGTTTTTGGTTAAAAAGAACTTAGTAATTTCTTCGAAAGTAAATCCGTTTTCATTAATAACTCCTCCAGAAATATCTATAATACCAACAATTTTGGCTCCCATTTGTGCTAAATAGTATGCCGCTGCAGACCCAACATTTCCAAATCCTTGAACTATAGCTCGTTTTCCTACAACGCTACCGCCATAAATTTCGTAATAGCTTTTTACAGCTTCGGCAACTCCGTAACCTGTAATCATATCTGCTACAGTATACTTTCTTGCTACGTCTGGTGAGAACCCTGGGTTTTCAATAACTTTAATTACACCTTGACGTAACTGCCCTATTCTATTAATTTTATCGGCTTCTGTTGGTTTAAAATGTCCATTAAAAACACCTTCTTGCGGGTGCCAAACTCCAGATTCTTCTGTAATAGGTATAACTTCATGGATTTCATCTACATTTAAGTCTCCTCCTGTTCCGTAGTAACTTTTTAATAATGGAGAAACGGCTTTATACCAACGCTCTAAAACACCTTTTTTTCTAGGATCTTTTGGGTCGAAGTTTATTCCCGATTTTGCTCCTCCTATGGCAGGTCCAGATACTGTAAATTTCACTTCCATAGTTTTAGCAAGCGACAAAACTTCATTAACATCTAACCCTTTTCTCATTCTGGTTCCTCCTCCTGCAGCACCACCTCTAAGAGAGTTTATTACGGTCCAACCTTCTGCTTCTGTTTCAGAGTCCTTCCAATTAAATATTATTTCTGGTGTTTTATTTTCGTACTTTTTTAATAATTCTTTCATGTATAGTGTGATTGATTCTTCTTTAACTTTAATAATTTATCCCTTTAAATTTTATTAAAGTGTAGCTAAAGCTGATTCATAAGTGGAAAGTTTTTCAGTTTATTAGCAACAAATATAAAAAACTAAAAATGGCTTTAAAAATAAAGCCATTTATATTATTAAATTTATTTAAGTTATCTATAATTTCGAATTCTTTTTTCTCATTTCCATAAAAATTAATGCCACCTATTTGTTTTACTCTTTTCTATTAATTGTTTTAAAAGCTCAACATTTACATCTGCCAATTTATTAATATATAAGCATCCTTTTCCAAATTTACATTTCCCTAATTTTACAAGTATATCTTCTTCTTTGCTAATATCTAACGTTAAATAGATGGTTATTTTCGTTTTTCTTGGAGCAAAGCCTAAGTTAAACCATTCAAACTCGTCCTTACCTCCTTTGCGCTTGTATTTATACTTACCAAAACCTATAATAAAATTATCTCCCCATATTTTTGGTTCAACACCTGTTATTGCTTTCATTATAGACAAGAGTTTTTTGCTATCTTCTTTTTTAGAAGAATTTTCTATTGTTTCTATAAATGCTGAAACACTTTTATTGGTTTCTTTAGTTACTAGCCCATACATATTTTTAAATTTAACTAAATTACCTTTTTATTAAACTATACAAATTAACCATTTTTAATAGTAAAGACTTTACCCGAAGAATGGTCCCTACTTGCTCCTGTTACACTCGCTAAACAATTAGTTTCGTTTCTTAATTTTAAAACGCCTAAAAACCCAAAAATTAAAGCTTCTTTATATTCTATTGTTTCTTTTGAAGGTATTATTATTTTAGTATGATTGCTCAAAGCCTCTATTCGTTCTATTAAAAATGTATTAAATACACCTCCTCCAGTTATTAATAACGAAGCTTCTACTTTTTCATTAATCACTTTTACTATTTGAATAGCGATATGCTCAACTACAGTTCGTAAAATATTCTCTACTGAAAGATTAAAACTATTAATTAACGGAAATACGATTTCTTTTACCCATTCTAAACCTAATGATTTTGGATAGGTTTCTTTGTAAAACGGAATACTGTTTAACTCGTTTAATAACTCCAGTTTTACACTTCCTTTTGAAGCTAGTGCTCCTTTATCGTCATAGTCTAAACCTAATTTTGAAACATAAGCATTTAATACAATATTTACTGGACAGATATCGAAAGCTATTCGTTTAGAATCTATTATGGTAGATACATTAGCAAAACCGCCTAAGTTTACACAATAATCATATTTAGCAAACAATAATTGATCTCCTATTGGTACTAAAGGCGCCCCTTGCCCACCTAAAGCAACATCTTGTACTCTAAAATCGCAAACTACTGTTTGTTGTATTAAGCTTGCTAATTGAGGTAAATTCCCTATTTGATAGGTTAATTGCTCTTCAGGTCTGTGTAATGCCGTATGCCCATGAGAGCAAACTGCATCAATATCTTGTATATTATACTTTTCTACAAAGTTATTTATTACTCCTGCTAAATATATAGTGTAATCTGTATCTAAACTTTGTAATTCTTCTTTAGTATGATCGACAAGTTCCTTTAATAAACTCATCCAACTTTCAGGATAAGGGATTGTTTCTGCTTTACCTATTTTAAAGCTCCAATTTTTATTATAATTAAAAGTAACTAGTGCTAAATCTATTCCATCTAATGATGTTCCGGACATTACGCCTATTACTTTATATTCGCTTTTTATCATATAAAGTAAAAATAGGAATATCTGTTGAATAAACGCTAATAAAAGGCTATATTTGCACTCTTATTTTATCAAATCAACAATTATTACAATTATGGATTTTAGCCTTACAGAAGAACATTTAATGATACGCGACGCTGCTCGTGATTTTGCACAAACCGAATTATTACCTGGTGTTATAGAACGTGATGAGAAACAAGAGTTTCCTCAAGAATTAGTTCGTAAAATGGGAGATTTAGGATTTATGGGTATTATGGTAGACCCTAAATACGGAGGAAGTGGAATGGATGCTATTTCTTATGTTCTTATTATGGAGGAATTATCTAAAATTGATGCTTCTGCCTCAGTAATGGTTTCTGTAAATAACTCATTAGTTTGTTATGGTTTAGAATCTTATGGAACAGAAGAACAAAAACAAAAGTACCTTACTAAATTAGCTACAGGAGAATTTATTGGAGCATTTTGTTTAAGTGAGCCTGAAGCTGGTAGTGATGCAACTTCGCAAAAAACTACTGCTATAGACATGGGAGACCATTACGTTTTAAACGGTACAAAAAACTGGATTACTAATGGTGGGCGTAGCGATGTTTATTTAGTAATTGCGCAAACAGACAGAGAAAAAGGACACAGAGGTATTAATGCTTTTATTGTTGAAAAAGGCATGGAAGGTTTCGATGTTGGACCAAAAGAAGACAAATTAGGTATTAGAGGTAGTGATACTCATACTTTACAATTTAACGATGTAAAAGTACCTAAAGAGAATAGAATTGGTGAGGATGGATTTGGTTTTAAATTCGCCATGAAAACTTTATCTGGTGGACGTATTGGTATTGCTTCTCAAGCCTTAGGTATTGCAGCTGGTGCATACGAATTAGCACTTAAATACTCTAAAGAGCGTAAAGCATTTGGCACAGAGATTTGTAACCACCAAGCGATTGCTTTTAAATTAGCTGATATGGCTACAGAAATTGAAGCGGCACGTCTATTAGTTATGAAATCTGCATGGGATAAGGATCAAGGTAATAACTACGATATGTCTAGTGCAATGGCAAAATTATACGCCTCTAAAGTAGCAATGGAACAGACTGTTGAAGCTGTACAAATACATGGTGGTAATGGTTTTGTTAAAGAATACCATGTAGAGCGTTTAATGCGTGATGCAAAAATTACTCAGATTTACGAAGGTACTTCAGAGATTCAAAAAATTGTAATTTCTAGAGGTGTTATCAAAGGTTAATCCTTGAAACTATAGAATATAAAAAAGGCTTTAAAGTTTACATTTTAAAGCCTTTTTCTATTATAGTAATTAATGCAAATTAACTTATCGTCGTCTTCCTCTATTATTTCTCATTTCTTGCATTTTACTTACAATAATTTCTTTGTATTCTAATTTAGCAATTTCTTTCCCTCTATCTGGCGCTTCTATTTTAACTTTCTCTTCTGGATTTATTGTTATTTTATAACACAACATTGTTGTATTATCTGCGCTTACTTCTAAAATTAACCCTGGTAATCCCCAATACTCTAATGGGCCTTGACTTATTGGAATTTGTGGTGTATACCAAGCTTCTACAGCTGTCATTGGCATCTCTCCTTCTTTTTGGTTTTCTTTTTGCCTAAGTTCGCTCCACGAAAAGCTATACCATTTTAAACTAGCTGTAGGCATAGTAGCTGTAGCTTTATAACAATTATAATCTCCTATTTTTTTAGTTTCTGTACTTAGTTTCCAGTCTATTTTTTGTAATTTATCTTTTACTAGAAAACGCTTTCCATAAAATTCTTGATTTTGAATTAATACATTCGTTTTTACATTTTTATATTGATCTCCAGCCGTAAAGTTTTTACCCCACGAATCTGTAGCGCCCGATATAGCATCTAGCTTTTCATCTTCTACAAATATAGATTCTGCCTTATTAAAGGTTAATACATACGTTTTTTCTAGTCTATTTTTTAATCGCTCTTTAATTTGTTTTTTTTGAACTTCACTCATTTTTGCTCCCCAACGCCCTAAATCCATAGTCGATTTAGAAAAATAATATGCTTTGCCCTGAAAGTCTTGTGCAAAAACTGTTAGCGTAATTAAAAAAGTGATTAATGAGATCTTAATTTTTTGTTGAGAATATTTCATAAGACAATTATAATTTAATTTTGTTTAACAAATTTAAACATTAATTAAACAAAATTATTTAATTATTATAATATTAACAACTTTTATCTGCTCTTGCTTAGTTCATTCAAAACCAAGCGCAACTCGCCATAGGTATATTTATCGTCTATTTGATGTTTTAAATCCGATAGATTTTCAAAGGTATATTTAGGGATTAACTCCTTTAATTCCTTGTAGTGCTCTTTAGAAACTAAATCCGTGATTTTGATTTCTCCAGTAGGTATAAAACTAGCTAAATGCCCAATAATAGTAGTCTCATTTAATTCTCTAGTATTAGCTATTTCTTGTATTGTTTTACCGTCCTGAAATAATTTTAAAGATTCTTTTTTAGTATCTCCTTTTTTACGTTTTGGCTTGTCGCTTTCAAATAAATCTACTTCTTCAGAAACTTCTATATCATTTTCATCACAGTATTCTCTAATCACTTTTAAAATGGCACTTCCGTATTTTTCTACACGTGTTTTTCCCATACCATTAACTTCTAACAACTCACTTTTGTTAGTAGGTAAGGTTTCGCAGATTTCGTACAAAGCTTTCTGTGTAAATACTTGGTAATGTATTAAATCTTTTTCTTGAGCAATCTCATTTCTTAACACACGTAGCAATTCGAATAACTCAATATTTGTAGTGCCATCTATAACAGATTTTCTAGATTTTTTTGGTTTTTCTTTAGCTAAGAATACCGTTTTGGCGCGTAACTCTAAAAAGGTTTTTGTATTAAAACCATTAGATAAGCCTTTAAAGTATAATTTTTTAGCAGCCAATTGCTCTTCTAAATCATCTAACTGTTTTGTAATATCCTTTTCTAATGCTTTATTATCTGTGGTAAAACTAAAGGTGTTAAATGGAGTGTTAATCTGGTCTTCGGTTTGTGTTTTAAAATAAGCAATAGCTTTAACAAAACGCTCGTTAATTGCAGTATTGGTTTCTGGAATTCCTTTAGTTTCTATAACCAAATTATTAAGTTGCGATTTAAAATTAGCCCCAACTTTAAGCAAATTAGTAACACTGTCCTTAATTGTATTTAATGGTGTTTCCAAATTTCCTTCAATACTTCCTCGGTTTTTATAATAGATATCTAGAATACGCCTAACTGGATATAAAAATTTAAAAAAGTCGAATAACTCTGCTATTAAATTTAGCTGAAACTCAGCTTCAGATTTTTGTAAGTCTTTCTCATCAGGCTGATGTTCTTCAGCATATTTTGTAAATGATAACACATTGCTATCACTAATAATATGGCTAGAGTTTATTTTACTTTTTAAAACTAATCCTTCTAACGATTTGCATCGACTTAAAGCCACGTAAGTTTGCCCGTGTGCAAAAGCACCTTGTGCATCTATAATTGCTTTTTCGAACGTTAAGCCTTGACTTTTATGTATTGTAATAGACCACGCCAATCGCAATGGCATTTGTTTGTAAGATCCTATTTTATCTTCGGTAATCTCTTTAGTTTCTGGGTCTACTGTATAGTTAATATTCTCCCATTCTTCAGGAGTTGTTATAATATTAAAATCATCATCAGGGCATTTTACAACCACTTCATCCTTATCTAATAAAATAACCTTACCTATCTTTCCATTAAAATAACGTTTTTCGGTAGAACTGTCATTTTTAACAAACATAACTTGCGCCCCAACTTTTAATACTAACTCTTCTTTATTAGGGTAAGCATATTCTGGAAACTTCCCTTCTATACTTGCTTTATATACTTGTTCTTTAGAGGTTAATTTGTCTAGCTCTGCATTATTGGTCTGCTCTGCCCTATTATTATGTGTTGTTAACGAAATGTAACCATCTTCTTCGTTAGGCACAAAATTAGGTTTGTAGCGTTTATTTAACTCATTAGCAGAGGCTTCTGATAAAGTATTGGTTCTAATTTCGTTTAAAATTTTTATAAACTTGGGATTGTCTTGCCTAAAAATATGCTTCAACTCTACGGTGACCGCTTGGCATTCTTGATATGCGTGGCTGCTAAAGAAAAATGCATTTTTATAAAACGGTTTAAGCAAATGCCATTCGTCCTCTTTTATTACTGGCGAAAGCTGTTGTAAGTCGCCAATCATTAACAATTGCACCCCGCCAAATACTTTGTTTTTGTTTCTAAAACGGCGTAATGTTTTATCTATACCATCCAATAAATCGGCACGGACCATACTAATTTCATCAATAACTAATAGGTCTAAAGATTTAATAATATTAATTTTCGTTTTATTAAATTTTCTATTAAACCCTTTAGAATTACCTAAATCTTCGTTGGGCAAAATTGGTCCAAAAGGCATCTGAAAAAACGAATGTATCGTTACTCCTTTTGCATTAATTGCCGCTACACCTGTAGGCGCAACAACAACCATTCGCTTTAGGGATTCCATTTTAAGTCTATGTAAAAAAGTCGTTTTACCTGTCCCAGCTTTACCCGTTAAAAATACATTTCTCCCTGTATTATTTATAAAACTCCAAGCTAACTCTAATTCTTTGTTTACCTCCATTACATCTGGTTACATATAAACATTGAATATACATAAATTGAATAATTTTTACGGTGGGTTTTTAAGAAAAATATAAACTGCGTTATCTTCTATATCTTTTTAAGTTGCATTTATAGAATAAGCTATTAAAAATGAAACAAAATCTTATAAAAACAACTTAACGCAACACTTGTTTATTCTATATTTCTTTTACGTCTTGAGTACTTAACACTTTATCTTTATTAGTGTTTCCAGATAACTGCTTTAAACGTTCCTTAGAAAGGAATTTGGTATAAATACCGCCTTTAATGTTATTAACATCAAACTCAATAATAAAAGCATTTTTATCAATAGAGTCAATTAAGTTATAGGTACGTCTAATATCTATTCTATTAATTACCGTATGAATAATTTCCTTATTAGGTTGCACCCCTCGTTTACCAAACCCGCCTAAACCTTGATACAAGGTCGTGCCAGCACCTACAGTTTTTATAAGTTCTTGATTGATTTTATCTATTTTTTCAGACATAATCATTAAACCAACATAATCTTCAAAACCTTCAATCATTAAATCAATAACCTTAGCAGTAACAATAAAAGTTAAAATAGAATACATGGCCACTTCTATAGATAACAATAACGCAGTAGCTGCAAACAAAATAATATTAAAAAACAGAATAACTTTACCTATACTTATTCCCAAACGGTCGTTTATAAAAATGCCTAATATCTCAGAACCATCTAAAACAGCACCATTTTTTATGGTTAAACCTATTCCAGCACCTAAAAAAAGACCTCCAAATATGGCAATAAGCAACTTATCGTCTGTTATTGCTGTAAAGTTTTCGAAATGAATAATGATTGCTAATGCAATAATAGAAAGTACCGATTTAGTAAAAATTCTTTTTGTTAAACTAAAATAGGCCAGTGCTAAAAATGGCACACTTACAATTAATAAAACATACGAAATATTAAAATTGAAAATCTCGCTAAGTAAAATAGCAATACCAGTGGCTCCTCCATCTAAAAAGCCATTAGGCAATAAAAACATTTTTAAGCCAACACTTGCAAGAAGAATACCTATTGCAATCTGAATAATCTCTGATAACAATTGTTTCATATTTTTTATGTTCTTGTTTTCATGTATTAAAATGCTATAAACATTCTAAAAATTACTCAATTGATAATAACACGAAGCGTTACATACGGTTTTTTAATTTCACGAACTCTTGTTCTAAGAACAGTAATTTCTCTTCTAACAAATCATTAAATTCAGGTAATCGTTTAAAAAAAACATAACGTATGCGCCATAACTCATCTACCTCTCCTAGCTCATAAACTTTATCTTCTATATTTTTATGATCTGCACGTAATACCATTTCGTTTTTTGTTACATATAGGCTTCGTAATATCAACTCACCCTTTACTAAAACTAAAACAATAGTACCATTATTTAGTTTTTTGATTATATTTTTAGGAACAAACTCCCCTATCACTATATCTTTAGGAAAAAAACCTTTATCATGACTTGTCATTTCTAGATTAGCAACTGTAAAGGCTCTAAATGTCTTTTCTGTATTAATTGGAAGATGCACTTTAGGCATATCTTTAATAAAATTCTCTTTATTAAAATATTTAATATAATCTTTTGAGTTTTGCTCAGTAATACAAGGAATAGTTGCAAATTGCTCTCTTACTAAAGTTTCGTTAGCTATTGTTAAGTCCCCTTTAAAGCGCAACAATTCATTTACAGTTAATTCCGATGTTAGCAATGCATCTATAGATATGCTAAAATAATTAGCAATTTTAATAATAGTTTCTATCTTCGGCTCACTCCTACCTTCCTCGTAAGCCCCTAAAGTCGCACGTTTCAGATCGAAAACCTCAGCAAAAGCTTGTTGACTCAAACCTTTTACTCCTCTTATTTTTTTTATATTTTTTCCAAAAAAAGACATAAATTGCTAATTTTATTTGCAAAATGAAAAATAAATTGTATATTTACACTAACAATATTAGCTAATACTTTTGAATTATGCTAATTATTTTAGATAATTCAACAAAAAAACGAATCATTTCACAAGAAAAAAACCAAAATTATGGCAGCAATTATATTCCACATTTCCTGCTTAATATTACAAACATTTTTGTAATATTAATCTAAATTTAAAACTGTAAAAACTATTAATTTATAGCTAATGAATGACCACTATTTAAAGACTAAAAACTTCTTATTAGAACTAAATGTAAATATTGTAAAAGAAGATATTAACGAAGGCATCATTGTTATTGAAAAAGAAGATTTTGGTATTAAAAATCTAATCATAGGTATTGCTTCACCTATATTAATTATGGAGCAATTTATTTTTAAAATAAACCAACCTAGTGAAGAAATTTTTAAGCATTTACTTAAAAAAAATCGAGACATTATACACGGCGCTTTTGTTTTAGACGAAACTTATGAGCGTGTTATTTTTAGAGACACCTTACAATTGGAGAATTTAGATTTAAATGAATTGGAAGGTAGTTTAAATTCGCTTGGTTTATTATTAAGTGAATATTCAGAGCAAATAATTAATTTTTCAAAATATTAAAAAAATACATTATGAACATTTTTAGAAGACTATTTAAGATAGGTCAGTCCGAAACAAATTCGGCTATAGACAAAATGGAAGATCCCATTAAAATGACCGAACAAGGCATTAGAGATTTACGCAGTGACCTTGAAAAAAGCATAGAATCCTTAGCTCAAGTAAAAGCTTTAGCTATACGTGCAAAAAACGATAAGGAAAATACCGCTAATAAAGCAGACGATTACCAACAAAAAGCAATGCTTATTTTGCAAAAAGCAGAAAGTGGTAACTTAGATAGTGCTGAGGCAGACAGATTAGCTAAAGAAGCTTTAATAAAAAAGGAAGAAGCCAACCAGCAATCAAATCAACACGAAGCCGAAGTTAATAAGTTAAATACTTCTGTATCCCTATTAGAAAAGAATGTAAAAGAGATTAAAACTAATATTCAAAAATGGGAAAACGAATTAAAAACCTTAAAAGCTCGTGTAAAAGTCTCTAAAGCAACCAAAAACCTAAACAAACAAATGTCCGAACTGGATAGCTCTGGCACGGTTTCAATGCTGGAACGCATGAAAGACAAGGTCTCTCAAGAAGAAGCTTTAGCTGAAGCTTATGGAGATATTGCTAACACCAACGAAAGTACAGATGACCAAATAGATAAAGCCATTAATACCATCGAAAATGCAGCTGAAAATGATTTAGCAAAACTTAAAGAACAATTAAAATTAAATAAAAACAATAAACAAGCTTAATATTGACTTCACTAACCGACATATTATTTTCTAGCGCTAATATTACATTAACCATACTTGTACTTCTTCTTATTGTATATTGGCTAATTACCATGATTTCTGGTATTGATTTCGATTTAGATATCGATGTCGATATAGACGTTGATGTGGATGTAGATGCCGATGTAGATATCGATTCTGGTATAGAAGGCGGCAATGTAGATTTTCATGACATTGCTAATACCGAAGTCAATAAAGAAGATGTTATTGGTAAACGTCGCAAATCTTTAAAAGGATGGCAAATTGTATTAATCTACTTCAATTTTGTTGGACTTCCTTTTATGTTTACTTTTACTTGTTGGATTTTTATTTGGTGGATTTGTACTACAGTAAGTACATCTATAACTCATAGCTTCGACAACTCATTTGGCTTTATACTTATGCTATTAGCTATATTACCATCTCTTATTTTAACAAAAATAGTGACTACACCGTTTAAAGGCTTCTTTAAAAACTTAAATCAAGATGGAGATGCACCCGTAGATTTTATTGGAAGACGAGGCACATGTTTATCTAATATTAAAGACAATAAATTAGGCTCAGCAGAAATTATTGTAAATGGCGATACGCTATCCATTAATATTAAATCTCTAGAAGGGTTTCCTATACAATTTAGAGACTCCATATTAATTATTAAACCAAGTCATGATAAATCATTTTATTATGTACAAAAATATATTTCAGAAGTATAACTTTACACTTCTATGTAGTACAAACTAGTAAAAAAGAAAAAATCCGAAAATAAAAAATGTCGGTATATATATTAACTAAAAACTAAATTAAACACGAATTAAAACTATGGATAACTTACCACAAATTATAGGAATAGGATTTGGACTCATTCTATTCCTAGTTATTGTTTATTTTGCAATCATTGCCATGTTCTACAAAAAGGTTCCACAAGGGGAAGCTTTAGTTAGAACTGGTTTTAAAGGAACTAAAGTCGCTACCGATAGAGGTATGTACGTCGTTCCTGTATTTCACCGTGTAGAAATAATGGATATTTCTGTAAAAAAGATTCAAATTGAACGTTTAGGTAATGATGGATTAGTTTGTAAAGATAATATGCGCGCAGACATTAAAGTCGCCTTTTTTGTTAGAGTAAACAACGAAGTAGAATACATTAAAAAAGTGGCTCAAACTATTGGTTGCGAAAGAGCTTCAGACATTGCTACATTAGAAGAATTATTTGAAGCTAAATTTTCTGAAGCCTTGAAAACAGTTGGTAAAAAATTCCAATTTACAGAGCTATACGAAGCCAGAAGAGAATTTAGAGATGAAATTGTAGATATTATTGGTACAGATTTAAACGGCTATACTTTAGAAGATTGTGCTATAGATTATCTAGAACAAACCCCAGTTAGCTTCTTAAAACCAGATAATATTTTAGATGCAGAAGGCATTAAAAAGATTACTGAATTAACAGCTAATCAAAATGTTAAAGCTAACCTAATTAAGCGAGACGAAGAAAAAGTAATTCGTAAGCAAGATGTTGAAGCTCGTGAAGCCATATTAGAATTAGATAAGCAATTGGCAGAAAAAGAAGAGCAACAACGCAGAGAAATCTCGAATATAAAAGCACGAGAAGAAGCAGAAATTTTAAAAGTAGCAGAAGAGGAGCGTTTAAAATCGGAATCGGCACGAATAGCCACGCAAGAAAAAGTTAAAGTAGCCGAAGAAAACATGGAGCGTCAAATTATTGTTGCTGCAAAAAACAAAGCCCGTACTGAAGCTGTAGAAACAGAACGTGTAGAAAAAGATAGAATGTTAGAAGCTACAGAGCGCGAACGTATTGTAACCCTGGCACAAATTGAAAAAGAAAAAGTTGTTGAAGTAGAAAAGAAAAACATTCAAGATGTTATTCGAGATAGAGTGATGTTAGAAAAAGGGGTGGTTGAAGAGCAAGAAAACATGAAAGATATTGAAGCTTTTAAAACTGCAGATCGTGATAAGCAAGTAAAAATAACAGTTGCGCAAGCTAACGCAGAAGAAGCATTAATTAAAACTATTAAAGCAGCAGAAGCGCAAAAAGAAGCAGCAAAACAAAAAGCAGAGGAAATTAACATTGAAGCGCAAGCACAAAAAGAAGCTAGCGAAAAAGAAGCAGAAGCACGTAAAACATTAGCAGAAGCAACAGCTAAAGAAGAAGCAACCATTGGTTTATCTGAAGCACAAGTAATGCATGCAAAAGCAGATGCACATGAGCGTCAAGGCCTAGTAGAAGCTAATATTATTGAAAAGAAAGCAAAAGCTGAAGCGGCTGGTATACTAGCAAAAGCAACAGCTATTAAAGAAGAAGGCGTTGCAGAAGCAGAAGTTATTAAAGAAAAAGCACTTGCAGAAGCAATTGGTAATAAAGAAATTGCTTTAGCTGAAGCTGTAGGTATAGAAGAGAAGGCCGAAGCTATGAAAAAGCTTAATGGTGCTGGTAAAGAACATGAAGAGTTTAAACTACGTTTAGAAAAAGAATTAAAAGTAGACCTTGCACATATTAACATACAAAAAGACATCGCAGATGCACAAGCTCAAGTTATTGGTGATGCCTTAAAAGCTGCTAATATTGATATTGTAGGTGGAGAAACCATGTTCTTTGATCAAATTATTGGACAAATTACTAAAGCCAAAGGTATAGATCGTTTAGTACAACATAGTGATAACATACAAGATGTTAAAGATGCTATATTAGGTAGCGATGATGTAAAAGGCAACCTTTTAGATAAAGTAAAAGAATTTGCTAGTAAATATGGTATCTCTTCAGAAGACATTAAAAATCTAACAGTAGCTAATTTATTAGTAGATTTAAAACAACGTTCATCTGGAACACAAGAAGAAAGCTTATTTAGCAATTTGTTTAACCTAGCCAAAGGTTTAGGTTTATCAGACAAAAAATTATCGTAATACACTCAAAAACCTCATAGGTTTTTAAATCTATGAGGTTTATACATCTCTGCCTATTTTTAACAACCAAAGCACCTTCTAGGTTCTTGTTTTTTCAAAATTCAGCTATAAAACTTATATGGACAACCAAAATACTTCGCAGCAATTAGATGGCGGCACTTATGAAATTATTCAAAGTAGATTGCAAAAACAAAAACAGCAATTACAAGAACAATTGCATAAACTAAACGATGCCAGGAAACATGTTTTTGGGACTATCGAAACCAAACTAATAGCTAACGATAGAATTAATACCGAAAACAATTGCATTGCGCGCGATATTGTGTCTTTAGGTAATACATCTATATTTGGTTATAATGTACATTTTGGTTTACGCACAGACATAAAATTATCTGATGTATTTAGCATATACGAGTTTAAAGACAATCATTTCCACAACCTATCTTTAGACCTATTAAACGATACTATTTTTATCAACGATTTCACCAATCTATATAAATATTATAGAAATACCATCTTTTCAAAATTTGCCATTATTGGTAATTACTTACACATGGTATTTCAGTTAAGCGAAAGTAATACAGATATAAAAACATTTAAGTGGCTTATTAAAGGAGATACGCTTGAGTATGTTGATAATAGAAGTGAGCATGAATATCAATTCCCCAATCAACACGAGTTTCAATGGCAAGAAGTAACGCGAGATATGCATCGCTATGGCTTACATCCGCATATTTCTATTTTAGACAAAGTATTTGTTGAAACTGTTGGTGGCGATTTAACCATTAAAATTGAAGATAATACCGATAATGGTAAAGGCATACTAGACGAGCCCGTTTTACATACAGATCAAACCTTAGACGATGGGCAATTTAAGTTTGCAGATTTAGGTAATTTAGTCGTTTTAGAAATAAAACCATTCCAAGAAGCCCCCCGTTATTTTGTTTACAACCATAAATTACAAGATGTACAAAAAATTAACAGTATAAAAGATACTGCGGTAAAATTACCAGACGATCATGGCCTTATTTTCCCTAACGGATATTATTTACAAACTGGAGAATATAAGCTATTCGAGAACGATGCTGTAGATGTAAAGTTTCAGAAAAAAATAGCCTCTCCAAATGGAGAAGATTTCTTATACATATTCTATGCAAGTATTCGTGGGCTTTACATATTAATGTCCTACAATATTATAGAGCAAGAGGTAAAAACCCCTATTATTTGTAACGGTTTTACGGTGCTAAACAATGGTGAATTATGCTATTTCCGCACCGAGAATGAACAAACAAAACACCATGTTATTCAAATTTGGCAAACACCTTATTTAAAAGGCAATTTAATGCCCTCTCAACATCAAGACACCTTACTTTATAAAATAGGTAATAAAGATATTGTTCGTGCAATGGCCGAGTGTTATGAACTGATAAAATTATTAAGTAAAGAAGATAATTATACAGGGCTTTACGATGATATTGCTAAAATATCTAAAGACATAAACGACACTTATTATTGGTTACCAGAAGAAGAAACTTACCAATTAAATAAACCGCTTCTAGAAATAAACCAAGCCGCAAATGCTGCTATTGAGGAGTTTGAAAAAGTAGTACAATTAAAAAAGCAAGCGGCAAAGAGTACGCAATTAATTAACGAAAAATCATCAGCACTTTTAGGAAAAATAAAAAGTACTTCCTTTAAATCCATAGACGATTTTGTTGGTTTATTAAGTCAATTGCGAAGTTTACGAGGCGAAGTTATTAGCTTACGAGATATTCGTTATATAAATGTAGCCTTATTAGAAGAACTAGAAGAGCAAGTTGCAGAGCAAAACACTTTAATTTCTAAACGCTGTGTACAGTTTTTACTAGACGATAAAGCCTTAGAACCGTACCATAAACGAGTAGAAGAAAAAGAAAAAAGTCTACCAGAAATACAAAAGGTTATAAAAGCAAAAGCTTTAGAAAAAGAAGTCAATCAAATTACCACAGATTTGGAAATGTTGATTGATATTGTTTCCAATTTAGAAATTGAAGACACCTCGCATTCTACCAAAATAATAGATAATATCTCTTTAATTTTTGCCACATTAAATCAATTAAAAGCGGGAATTAAAAACAAGATAAAATCGCTAGGAAGTAAAGAAGCTCAAGCCGATTTTGTAGCGCAGTTAAAATTAATAGACCAAAGTATTATTAATTATATAGACATAGCAAATACACCAGAAAAATGTGATGAGTTTTTAACAAAAACATCTATCCAGCTTGAAGAATTAGAAGGTAAATTTGCAGATTTTGAAACCTTTATTACCCAAATAATAGAAAAACGTGAAGAGATTCATAATGCTTTCGACGCACGTAAAAATGCATTAATTGAAAAGCGAAATAAAAGGACAGTAGCATTACAAACTGCTTCAGAACGTATTTTAAAAGGCGTTGTAAAAAAAGCACAAACCTTTACTTCTATAGAAGATATAAACGGTTATTTTGCTGCCGATTTAATGATTAACAAAGTTAGAAACCTTATTGAGCAACTTAAAGAACTTGACGATGTTGGTAAAGCAGAAGCTATACAAACCCAATTAAAAGTTGCAAAAGAAGATGCCTTGCGTAAGCTAAAAGATAAGCAAGAGCTTTACGAAGATGGCGAAAACATTATTAAGCTGGGGAAACATAAATTTGGAGTTAATAAACAAATATTAGACTTAACTATTGTTTATAAAAACGATAAACTGTTTTATCATTTAACTGGGACAGATTTTTATGAAGAAGTAACAAACGATATCCTTTTACAATCTCAAAAGTATTGGAATCAAGAATTAGTTTCAGAAAACAACACGGTGTATCGCGCTACTTATTTAGCTTATAAAATTTTTATTGCGTTAAATAACACTACAGATTTACTAAGTAAATCTAAAGAAGAACTACTAACTATTGTTCAAAAAGAAAGCAGTAATTTATATTCCGAAGGTTATGTAAAAGGGGTACACGATGTAGATGCTAGTTTAATCTTACACACATTAGTGCATCAACATCACGAATTAGGACTGCTTACCTATACGCCAAAAGTAAGAGCTTACGCGCAGTATTTTTGGCACAGTTTACCAGAAGACAAACAAGCACAATTTAACACGTCTATAAAAACATCTGGTGAAGTTTTAAAAGTGTTTCCTAATAGTACTGCTTATGGTTTTATTATAGAGGAATTAGCCATAAGTATCAAAGAATTTGCAAATAATACAGGGTTATTTCCTTCTCAAAATAACAAAGAAATTGCGAACTATATATTTGAAGAATTACAAACAAACAACACTTTTCAAAATAGCAGTAATGCTTTACATTTAAAAGAAGATTTTATAAAATACTTATCTAAAAAAGAAGCCCTACGCACTTATAAATTAAGTCTTGAAAAATTAAGTTCGTTATTCGAAAAAATACAAATAACACAGCAATGGTTACACTCTTTTGTTGTTACTAATGCTAATAAAAATGAAAACTATATAGAAGAAGCAACTTGTATGCTACTTTTTGAATCGGCTGCTAATGCTGTTATTAAAAACGTTTCAGACACCTTAACTGTTACAAATTTAAAAGGAAATCATGTAACTATTAACGAAGGGAACTGGAGCATGAATTATCATGACTTCTCGAAGGTATTAAACCATTTCTGTACAATTGAAATTCCTAATTTTATAAACTATAAAGAAGCAAAGCAGAACGTTACCGAGAAGTTAAAAGAAGAACTAAAGTTAGAAGAATTTAAACCAAAAGTACTCTCCTCTTTTGTTCGTAATAAACTTATAAATCAGGTATACTTCCCTATTATTGGAGATAATTTATCTAAACAATTAGGTACTATTGGCGATAATAAACGTACAGACCGTATGGGACTATTATTATTAATATCGCCACCAGGATATGGAAAAACAACCTTAATGGAATACATTTCTAACCGATTGGGATTAGTATTTATGAAAATAAATGGCCCAGCTATTGGCCATGACGTTACCTCTGTAGACCCTATGGCTGCAAACAATTCGGCCTCTAGAGAAGAGTTAAAAAAACTAAACTTAGCATTAGAAATGGGAGACAATGTCATGCTCTATTTAGACGATATTCAACACTGTAATCCAGAGTTTCTACAAAAATTTATATCCCTTTCTGATGGTACTCGAAAAATTGAAGGGGTTTACAAAAACAAGCCTAAAACCTATGATTTACGTGGTAAGAAATTTTGCGTTATTATGGCTGGGAATCCGTACACAGAAAGTGGCGATAAATTCCAAATCCCAGATATGTTAGCTAACCGTGCAGATATTTATAATTTAGGTGATATTATTGGAGATACCGCTCATTTATTTAAGCTAAGTTTAATTGAAAATGCATTAACCTCTAACCCCGTATTACACCAATTAAGTAGTAAATATTTTGAAGATGTTTATACCCTTATAGATAAAGTTGAAAATAATACGCAAGAGGTTAATTTAAAAGGAAACCATACCAAACAAGAGGTACAAGATTATATTGCTGTGTTACAGAAAGCCATTATGGTTAGAGATACAATAATAAAAGTAAATCAAGCCTATATACAATCGGCGGCTATGGAAGATGAATATCGTACAGAGCCTTCATTTAAGTTACAAGGATCGTATCGTGATATGAATAAATTAATTGCCAAGATTGTTCCTATTATGAATGACGAAGAATTACAACGTTTAGTACTATCTCATTACGAAAGCGAATCGCAAACTTTAACCTCTTCAGCTGAAGCCAATTTATTAAAATATAAAGAGCTTATAAATAAACAATCTCCTGAGGAGCTTGACCGTTGGACAACAATTAAAGACGTTTTTGTTAAAAACAATAAACTAAAAGGCTTTGGCGATAAAAACGAAATGGCGCAAGTATTAAGTCAAATGATGGCCTTTAGTGATCATTTACAAGGTATACAGGAGGTTTTGAAGAAAGGGTTAGATAAATAACAGCCCTAGTTGTACATTTTAAGTAAAAAAACAGTAATACGTCAGTTCTAGTGATTTTTCAGGAACGAGGAATTGTATCGAGAACCTTTTTAGAGACAATGTTAAAACAAAAAGAAGTAACAACTTCTTGATATAATTTTATTGCGTTGCTCCAATACAAATCAAAAAAAGCTGAACAATGTTAACATTGTTCAGCTTTAATTTATAATTTTAATCCTTTAATAATCTGTATGTTATTTAGGACTAGATATCTGTTTTATTTTTTACCTGTCCTTATCTGTAACACTACTCAGTACAGGAATGATTGCGTAATCAATTTTATTACTGATTAAAATTTCTTTTAGTTTAACATCAAAAATATTTATGTCATCAGAACAGACAGTTGAAAAAGAACCATTTTTAAACCTAATAAAAGATATTTTTGTACTGTCATTTATATATTCAAAGTGCTTATAAGGTCTAATTTTTTCTTTTAATTTCTTTTCTAACTGCCCAGATACCTTATGGTTACCTTGATAAAAAACATATGATGTTGAATAAGGGATTGATAGACTATTTCCAGAATATAAATCATTATCTACAAAGTTCCTACATAAGTAATCTTCTTCTACTGATATTTTAAATAGTAAAACATCTTTTCCTTTAGTATAAAAAATGTCCTTAAAACTCCAGTTATTTATAACATTATTAGCAGAAAATATTGAGTATTCGTCTTTTGATGTTGAATAAGAAGGACTTTCTAAATTATCATCAGTTTTATCAATACCAAAAGAATAGATTGAAAGAGATTGATTAAAACTATCATATTTAAAATTTATTCCATATTCTAAAATATTTTTAATGTTCTCGTTATTTTTCAACCATTTAAGCATTTTATTAAAATCCTTATTATTACTTGGCACATTATCCAATCTACTAATTGAATAATGTTCGATTCTTTCTGTTAAAATTGAAGATTCGTCGTTATATATATTGACATATTTTTTAAAGCTATAATATTTAAATAATAAATAGCCACATATAATAAGAATAATAAAGAAAATTATTTTAGTACGTTTCATAGTTATTATAAATTATTTTTCTTGGCGACCTAATTCACGCCAAGCTTTTTTATTTTTTGGACCAAATATTAATCTTATAGTCGAACTTTGCCCTAAATGATATTGATAGTAATTCCCTTTACTTCCTTTAAGTACTGTACTATCTCCTTGATAAGGTATTTTAAAGAATTCAATTCTATCAGCAAATCTATCTTTTTCATCTACTTTTTGAATTCTAATTAATATATTATACGATTCATTGTCATATTCTAAATTAGTTCTAAAAGAGAAATATTGACTTCCTACAGGAAACTGTGATGCAAAACTCAAGTCTATAGGATCAAACGTAGTTGCTTCGTTTAAAACTTTTTCATACCCATCAGCATCTTTATTTTTTCTTGCAATTTCTAACTTAGCATTTTTTTCTTTTTGGGCTGCAACATGACGTGTAAGCGCTTCTTTATATGCTTTTTTTAACAGGCTCTTCATAATAGTTTTTAAGATCAAAGCTTGGCTGAGATTCAAATTGGTTCCAAATCCAAGGGCTATCCTCTTTTTTAATTACTTTTCTTATTGTTTTACCTCCATATTTTACACCAGCTTTTTCAGATGTTATGTTTGCATCCCAATAATAATTCTTTCCGCCATTTTTACTTACCCAATCTTCTGGAGCCATACCATCTGTGTCTGTAAAGAAAATAGGATTATTAAAAGCATAATTATAAGGGGAATGCCTACGCATTTGTTCAGCTAGAGGATCAATATTCATCCAACCTCCAATAGCGGGGTCGTAATTACGTGCTGTAATATCTATCCAATCCATACTAAATTCACTCTGTTCTTCTTTTCCACCAAATCCATAAGGATGATGTTCCCCAATAATAACGTTATTATACCCCTGTTGCTTTAATCCAAAAGGGTAAAAATTATGTTCTTCTACAATTTCACTTTGGTAACCATTACTAGCATCGATATCTATAGTATTATCGTCATTATAATCGGAATACGCTAAACGAATATTCCCTAAATGGTCTTTATATTGGCACACATATCTATAACTGTTTCCGTGCGGTGTACTCGTACCTCCACTAGAAAAATACTAGGCTACATCGGGGATTTGTAGAATCTTTATTTTAAGGCCTCTAACAAACTTTCTCTTTTTTCAATATATCTAAGAACGTATAAAAACAGTAGCTAGTATTTTTTCTAACTACTGTTTTTCAATTATTTATCTATTTCTTTTTTTATATGTCCTAATTTGAAACACTACCCTACCGGACTAGACATTTGTTTTATTTTTTGCCTGTCCTACATATGGAACACTACATTACCCCATTACCCCAATTTTCATTATTTACCCTCGAGATATATTTTAAAATTTTATGTTTTAGAGGTTGAGGAATCCATTTAGCTTTTTTCTCATGGTAAAGGTAATCTAATAGTTCTGTTTTATAAAGTTTTGATTTCAGTAATAAGTCTAAACATAGAATTGACCAGTAGGAAGATTCCATATTAAATGCTGTTTCCGTTATTTGAATAATTGGAAAAAAATCAAAAATTGATAAGTCATTTTCTTTTAATTCTTCAATCTTATCATTGACTGTTCTAATTATCAAATCACTTGGTAATTCAAGAATATTAAAGAATACTATATAGTTTTTTTCATTATTTTTTATGAGATAAAAGTTGTTGTTGTTTTTTATTATCCAACCATCATTAGTGACCCCATATCTAAATGAAATATCCTTAAAATTACCTATTTCTAGGTATTTGATATTTTTATCCTTATAACTAATTAGTTTCCCTTTATTTTCTATTATTTGTTTAATATTTCTCATTTCTAATTAAAAAGATGGCCCATTACTATGAATCATATTTTGTCCTGTTTGATTCTTTAAAAAGTTTTGAAATTGCGTTCTTATTTCTGATGTCCAATTTTGATGATAGTGGCCTGACTGGACATGCTATATTTGACAGGACAGTAAGAAGCGAGTTTATATATTTATAAACTTTAATAAAATAACAATGTCAAAACCACGAAATTTTTACACCAAAGAATTTAAACATAAAGCTGTAGAGCTTAGTTATGCAAAA
>NZ_JBSHNT010000121.1:0-271 GCF_053601615.1 Pontimicrobium sp. MEBiC06410 | reverse complement strand
ACACAATAGGATCGATGCTTTTCTGTCCGCTTGTTCCATAATACTGCTCTGTCAAGCCATATAAATAGTCTAAATTTAAGCCCTCTTTTAAGCGTCTGTAAAAGTTTGTTTTACTTACACGCTCACTTAACAGAAAACTATAGTATCTTTATAAACAGAGTTGTGCAACATGCACACTGTATATAGCAAATAGGGCGTTTAGTGTTTTACGTAAGTCCAGTGCTATTTACAAATACCGCCAAATCGTTGATTTGGCTTTTAAAATGAATAA
>NZ_JBSHNT010000120.1:0-38328 GCF_053601615.1 Pontimicrobium sp. MEBiC06410 | reverse complement strand
TGCAAGTCAACCCAATGCCATCGTTTAATTTAGAAGACAATTACCTATTATGTATCAACACCAATGGTACAGAAGTCATTAACACGCCAGCAATAGACACGGGCTTAACTGTGGCCGATGGCTATACCTTTACCTGGTACTTAGAAGGCGTAGAACAACCACAATACGCAAACCAATCTAGTATTACCCCAACAGAAGGCGGGAACTACTCGGTAGTGGTTACTAGTGCCTTAGGCTGTTCTACCATAGTAGGCGACCCAAATACAGTAACCTTTGTAGAAGTAAGTGAGCCACCAGTGGTTACCGCAGAGATTACCACATTAGCCTTTGCAGACCAACATGATATTACAGTAACCGCGACAACAACGGCAAGTACAGCCATCTCGGTATACGAGTTTAGTATCGATGGCGGTGCATGGGAAGCCAATACACCAAACGATGGGATGTATACCTTTAGCAATGTAGAAGCTGGGGAACATACTATTACGGTAAGAGACGCTATAGGCTGTGGGGAAACCACCATAACCATTACTGTTATAGACTACCCACATTACTTTACACCTAATGGAGATGGGTACCACGATACGTGGAACATCTATGGCTTAGCTGAACAACCAGATGCTATTATTTATATCTTTGACCGCTATGGCAAGCTACTAAAACAACTAAGTCCTTCTGGAAGTGGATGGAATGGTACCTATAATGGCAACCCAATGCCTAATAGCACCTATTGGTTTACGGTACAGTACAGAGAACCGAGCACGAATGAAGTGAAAACTTTTAAGGCCCATTTTGCGTTGAAACGATAAGTTATAGAAAATATTAATACAAAAAAGCCTGAGTTTAAACTCAGGCTTTTTTGTATTAATATTTTGATTGGTTTTATTTAACCTCAAAAGTGATTTTTAAATTTACTCTAAAATCTGATACTTCTCCATCTGTTACACTTGCACTTTGATCTTGTACATAAACAGAACGAATATTTTTAACGCTCTTAGAAGCATGCTTTACTGCTTTTTTTGTTGCGTCTTCCCAACTTTTTTCTGAGTTAGATAATACTTCAATAACTTTTAATACTGCCATAATATATTTATTTAAATTAATAATTTATTAATTTAAAATTACAAATATTGCTATGAAGTCATTGGGTTTTATGATTAAATGAAATTTTTTATTAGATAAACTACCGTTTTTATAGATAAGATTAGCCATTTATAGCCTCAACACTATTTACTTTACCTTTTAACATTTCTTTTAACATGTTTTCTATACCATTTTTTAATGTAAAAGTAGAGGAAGGGCAACCACTACATGCGCCTTGTAAAATAACTTTAACAATTTTAGAGTTAGGATCGTATGATTCAAATTGAATATTCCCTCCATCACTTGCTACAGCTGGCTTAACATATTCTTCTAGGATATTTACTATTTCTTTAGAGATATCATCTAATGTTTCAAAGTGAGCATCAACGTTTTCTGTTGTTTTTTCTATGACTTCGGGAGCATTTAAAGTCACTATTTCTTTTCCGTTTTCAATAAAACTTCTAATAAACTCACGAAGTTCACTTGTAATTTCATTCCAATCTGCAACATCATATTTTGTTATAGACACAAAGTTTTCATCTAAAAACACACTTTTTACAAATGGAAAGTGAAATAACTCTGTAGCTAAGGGTGAGGCTTTAGCTGTATCTATAGAAACAAACTCATAGGCGGCAGTTACTATTTTTTTATTAGCAACAAACTTTAAAACAGAAGGGTTTGGGGTGCTTTCTGCATAAACAGTTACAGGTACTTTTTTTGGAGCAATACTTTCTTCTATAACAATACCTCCATCATTTAAATAAGTTTCAATTTGTTCAGCAACTTCATTTTGTACATCTGGCCACTCCACGATATTAAAACGCTCTACTGCAACAAAATTACTTGTAATGTAAACTTTTTTAACAAATGGTAAATAAAATAATTGTTGTGCTAGAGGAGATGATTTTGCTTCGTCTATATTATTAAATTCAAAGCTTTGATGTTGTGTTATAAATTGATTTAATTCAAATTTTATGATCGAATTATTGGAAGTTTCTTGTATTGAGACTTTAAAAGGATTCATTTTGCTCTTTTTTTTTGCAAAAATACTAAAAGAAAAGTAGAGATATCCTATATTTGGATTTTAAAGTAGGGTTTCAATTTATTAAAATGTTTAGTATATGTGATAAATCCTTTTTATATTGGTAGCTTTAACTTTTGTCTGTCTGTTTATAGCAAGTAAATTTATATATTTGGCTACGTTTATAATTTTTTTGACAAAAGAGAGTTAATAATTAAAGAAGAGGTGTAAATCTAAATACCAACATATTTACCTTGAAAAAAAAGACTATGAGATTACAAAGGTTACTTATTTTAGCAGTTTCAGTATTTTTCTTTACTCAATTTGCTAAGGCTCAAGAGGGGCTGCCAATTTATTCAGATTATTTAACAGATAATTATTATTTAATTCACCCTTCTATGGCTGGAGTTGCTAACTGTTCTAAAGTTAGAATTACTGGACGCCAGCAATGGTTTGGTCAAGATGACGCTCCAAAATTATTAACTGCTAGTATAAATGGTAGAATAGGGGAGTCTCAATCTGGAGTTGGAGGAATTGTTTATTCAGATCAAAATGGATTCCATTCGCAAACTGGAGCGTATTTAACTTATGCTCACCATATATTATTTTCTAGAAATGAAGTAGATTTAAATATGTTATCGTTTGGATTAAGTGCAGGTGCTATACAGTATAAGTTAGATGAAACTACGTTTTTATTTGATGGACCAGATCCAATTATATCTGGAATAGAGCAATCTGCCACTAATTTTAATGTAGATTTTGGTTTTTCTTACCACTTATACGATTTCTATGCTCATGCTACTGTAAAGAATTTATTAAAAAATGACGGTGTTAACTTTAATGAGCAAGGTTTAAGTTTTGATAACCTTAGAACTTATATTGTATCTGTTGGTAATACTTTTAGTAATTACAGTAGTGATTGGAGCTTTGAGCCTTCTGCAATGTTTGTTTATAGAGATGCTACAGAGGAAGCGTTTTTTGATATTAATGCAAAAGCATACAAATCAATGGACTTTGGAAAAGTATGGGGAGGTTTATCATATAGAAGAAGTTTAGATGGAGCTGAGTTTGTTGATGGGTCTGGAGTAAGTAGTCAAAAATTACAATATATTACACCAATTTTAGGGGTTGATGTAAATAACTTTGTATTTGCATATACGTATAGTTACCAATCTAATTCAGTTGTATTTAATAATGGAGGATTTCACCAAATAACATTAGGATATAACTTTGGTTGTAGAAAAGAACATTATAGCTGTAACTGTCCAGCAATTAACTAAGCCGTTAATTATTATATTATACAAAAGCGCCTCGATTATTAATCGAGGCGCTTTTTATTTATTCCCATTTATAATTTTTATATTTTGCTTGTGCTTTTATAACCTTAATCATAGCGTTTTCTAAGTCGTTAGTTTGAGACTTATTTTGTTTAAGGATATGTTGCTTGCGTTTGGTGTTAAGCTCTTGAATTTTCTTTTGTATGGCTTTACGTTCCTCTCTTTTTTTAGAAATATATGTCTTTATTGCTTCTTTACTTTTATTTTTTAATTCTATAGGTAATTCTTCTTGCTTTAACTCTTCATATTTAAAGTTTTCATCTTCTGATGCATCTATTAAATCCCAATTAGAATTTTTATATAGATGAGAGCTTTTACTTACCGTTCTGCTTACAGCATTGGCATTACTATATCCTTTAGCATTAAAATCCTGCTCGACTTGTAACTCCATCTTTTCTTTTCCTATGGCATTATAGGTAACATAGGTGCTATTTAATTTTTTATTGTATTCTAATATATCATCATCGTATGGAGTAGAGACATAGGCTGTTGCTTTATTGTGGTTAATAGAAATGTAGTTGCCTTTTGTAATATCTGCACCATCTTTCCAAAAACCAGAAACACCTTGTTCATAATCTCCGCAGAAAATAGTATTAACAGTTATCGCTTTGTTTATAGCTTTTTTAGAAGCCTCTTTATAACTTACTTTTCCTTGAGTAAAAGGCTCATTACCTGCAATAAAAATTAATTTCAACTCATTAGGGTTACTACCCCATTTTAATTGATCTAAAGCCGTAGTAATAACCTGTCCGCAATATTCGTTACCTCCTTTTGTTGTTAAAGAAAATAATTGCTTAGATATTTCATCTAAATCATTACTAAAAGCTAGTACTTGTCGTATAAAACCTTCCTCTCCATTTAAATTGTCATTTCCATATTCGTATAATGCTATTTCTAAGTTTGGTTTTTTGTTGTTGCATTTAGCGTAAGAGAGTTCATTGACAATATCCCACAATTGTGCTTTAGCTTGATCTATTAACCCATCCATACTATTACTAGTGTCTAATAAAAGCGCTACTTTTATATAGTGTTTTGGCGGTGTATTCGTACTTGCTTTATTAAAAGCATAACTGTCGTTTTCTTTTTTTGTATTGGCGTTACACGACGTAAATAGTAATAGTGTAACTATTTTTAGTGTTGTGATAATCGATTTCATATGTTTATAATTTTTTGATTTACAATGGTCACATGCTGTTCGCTATTAATCATTTCCTTGAATGATAAAGATTTTAGCATGCTCGTTTTTCATACTATTGTGATATTAATGTTTGTCTTGTTTTGTTTCAAACTCGTAAGACACCGTTAAGGTCATTACATATTGAATACCAATTTTGGGAGAGATTGTCCCGATAACTTTATCGAAAGCAGATGGGTTTTCACCCTCATAGTAAAAGGTTTTATGCTTTCGCGCTTCTTTCTTTATATAGTGTGCTGAGTAATTTCTATTGGTAACAGATAAATTAGAAGATTCTACAGCTTGATACTGTTTATATTGAGATTTAGGGTGTACACTATAAAATTTATCTGAAACAATATGAATTGCCTTTTTAAATTTTGGTTTCGCTAGTTTGGCGTATATTCTTTTGCGTTGTTCAACTATTTTAATACACTCATCAAATAAGGTTTCATACACTTCATCTTCAGAATCATTTACATAATCCACTTTAATAACGTCGTATATGTCCTGTTCCGAACTAAGTTCTATAACAGCATCGATGTCATTAATATTTTTAAGTTTAATGATTAGGTTTTTCTTAATTTCAAATCCTTTTTGGTATTGCGAAGCTTTACTACTTTCAATGTTGTAATCGTAGATTTTAGTTTGTGTTATAAAATCAACGTAGAAGTCTTCGTCTGTAAGATCTAATGTTTTTAAGGCCTTTTTTAAGTTACTAATTCTAGTATTAATTTTTGTGTTACAAGCTTTAACTGTCTGTGCTTCTTGATTAATACCTAATGTGATTATAAAACTATTAGGTAACTTATTTAGTAATACTTGAGATGTAATGGTTAAGCCATTAGTATTTGTTTGGATGCTGTTTCTGGTTAGCCTTACACCTGCATTGTAATTGTTTTTATTATAGATTTGATTACCTGTAATTTGAGCGTAACTCATGTAGGTGGAACAATATAAGAAAAGGACTAGTATGTATCTGTGTGCTAAAATCATAATATTAATTTTCTAGTTTTAACTCTTTTAAATTAATAGCACCATCATTAGATATAATGAAGTATTTGTTTTTTATAACCTCTTTTTCAATTGGTTTTACGGCTTTAGGTTTAGGGCTATACTGTAATTTAATTTCCATTCCTATTTGTATAACAGGTTCTACAATTGCAGGATTAATAACCACATCGTAGTCTTTAAAAGTAATAGGATCGTAGTAATACGATGTTTGTTTTTTTGCAGTAACAATCCCCTTTTTTTTATTAATAGCTTCTAAAGAGATACTATTAAATGCTTGATAGTTTTTATAAAACTCTCTTGGAAAATGACAATATTTTGTGTCTGCTATATTTGGAGTATATGTTTTTAAATCGAAGCCTAAGTCGCTATAAAATTGTTTTTTTTCTTTTAAGGTTTTTAATATTTCCAAACGTAGTTTGGTATATACCTGTTGTATGTTATCTATAAAATAGTCAACTTTAACTAAGTTGTATATTTCATTATTTGCACAAGCAGAAAGGATGTTTTCAAATTGTTCTACTTTATTAAATTTAATATGAATGTTCTGTTGTAATTCAAACCCTTTTGGGACTTCATTATACTTTTTACTAAATAATTTACGTTCTACAACCGTTTCATAAACAGGTACAAACGAGATAACATCTATTACAAAATCCTTAGGAAGGATTCCTTTAGATAAAAGCGTGCTTTTTACTTTAGCTATACGTTCTCTCATTAAGGTATTTGCTTCTTCAGATGTTTTTCCAATTTGTGTAACATTAAAAACAGCAGTGTATGCATCTGCAACAACATTATGTAGTGCTTTTACATTTATTGTAATTGTTGGATTAGGAACTAAATTAGCATGCCTAAAGTTGTTTACTTGGTTGTTGTAAATAGTCGCATTTCCTAAAGCTTTTGAGCTCATTACGTTTTGCCTAGAAATAGTTGTTGCATTACCTCTTATTTGAGCTTGGCAAAAAATAGAAGAGGTTAATAATAGAATTAAAATTTTAGTTTTCATGTGCTTGTATATAAATAATTTGCTGATAAACATATGTTTAAGTTTTTTATAAGTAAACAGATAATGAGCGAACTCTACTAGTAAATGAGTGAAGAGGACAAAAAAATGAGTAAAGCTTTATATTTAGGCTTAAACAGCCTACTGTTTTACAGTTAGCTATTTTATTATACCAACTAAAGTGTGTAAGTTTATCCTTTAGTAATTAAAAAGAAATGAAATTTAGAATTATATATATAGTATTATGTTTTTTATTGTTATGTCCTGTTATAACCATAGCGCAAAGCGACATGCATAATGAAGGGAAAGAAGCATTACCCCTTTTTACGGTTAGAGGCTTTGTAAGAGAGAATGATACATATAACCCAATTAAAGATGCCAATATAGAAGTTAATGGAGGTGCTTATACGTCTTCTAACCTTGCTGGAGAGTTTAGAATTCAAGTAAGAAAAGGAGACGAGTTAAGAATTAGCCATAAAGATTTTGAAACCATATACCATACAATAAAAGATAATGAAAGGATAATTGTAGATGTATTACCAAATACAGAAAGGTCTGGAGTTTTTAAAAACAAAAGAAATACAACCTTTAATAGTACTATAGATTCTGCAATTGTTTACAAGAAGAAATCTATAGAAAAAAGTGTGCAATTTATAACCGAAAGTATTAAGCAAAGTAAATCTGTAAAAAATAATGCAGAAGCTTACGAGGTTTTAGCAGACGTTTATATGTATTGGAAACAATACGATTTGGCAGTTAATTATTACAGGATTAGCCTTAATAGCTTAAAAACAAATGAAGTAAGTTTAAAATTAGCAGAAGCTTATAAAAAGAATAAAAACTATCAAGAAAGTTTATCTGTATATAAAGATTTAAAAGAAGAAGAGTTATCTAATTATCAGTTAGTAGAATTCCATGAGGGAGTTGGAGATGTCTATTTTGAAATCAACAAATATGAAAAAGCAATAGAAGCATATAATAAAGGATTAGAAAAAGCAAAACAGCATTTAATCTCCTTAAAGGTTACTAACTTAAATTCTAAAATAGCAGAATCGTATAATAAAAAAGGAGTTATAAATAAAGCCGAAGAATATTTTGACAATTCTTTAGATTTGGCTTCTAAACAGAATAAAACTAGAGCTGTAGAAGAAAAGTTAAAAGTAGCAAATTTTAATAATTCTAATCAGTTTTTTGATCGGGAAATAGAGTTACGAAAAGAATCTATAGAAGTTATTAAAGACATTGAAAAAGATTCTATAATAGATAACGAAAGCCCTTTAACAGTACAAAAACAAAACTATAAAATTGGGAATGCCTATTATTTACAACGAAATTATAAAGCGGCTATTCCTTATTTAAAGGAAAGCATAAAAGAGGCCGAAGAGAAAGAAGATTTAATTGTAGAGTATGACGCGGCACGAAAACTAACCGAAGTGTATGAAGATGCTGGAGACTATGTTAATGCATTAAAAGCATATAAAGAGTATACAAAATCTGTAGAAAAGCTGAATAAGAAAATGAATGACGACATTATAAGGGCAAAGCGTTCTAGTCAAAAAATAAGAAATGATGCAGCGAGAATAAAATCTTTAGAGTCTAATACAGAGTTGAATAGGGCGCTAAGTGATGAAAAAGATAAAAACCAAAAAATTATTATTTACTCTCTTATAGGCGGTGTGTTTTTATTATTGTTTACGGCCTATTTAATGTTTAAGTATATAAAACAACAACGATTAGCTAATAATTTATTAGCATTAAAATCGTTACGAAGCCAGATGAACCCACATTTTATATTTAATGCTTTAAACTCGGTAAATAGTTTTATAGCTACTAACGATGAAAGAACAGCAAATAAGTATTTATCGGATTTTTCAAAGTTAATGAGAGCCGTTTTAGAGAATAGTGAGGAAGATTTTATCCCTTTACAAAAAGAAGTAGAGTTATTAGATTTATATACTAAGTTAGAACATTTTAGATTTAAAGATAAATTTGATTATAGTATAACAGTAGACGACACTATAGACGTCGAGGCATTCCAGATACCGCCTATGCTGTTACAACCTTATATAGAAAATGCCGTATGGCATGGGTTAAGATATAAAGAAAGTAAAGGTAAACTGGCCATCTCAATTACAAAAAAGTCTGAAGACGAAATAGAAATTATTGTTGCAGATGATGGTATTGGACGTGAAAAATCGAAAGCATTAAAAACACAAAATCAACAAAAACAAAATTCAAAAGGTATGGGAAACATCAAAAAACGTGTTACAATACTTAACGAGATGTATAAAGATAAAGTTGATGTGTTTATTGATGATTATCAGGACGAAGGAGATAAAGGAACAAAAGTTGTGGTGACCTTAAAAAAAGACTAGAATTAAGCTAATTAGAACTTATTATGAAGCAAACATTTAAAAAACGATTAAAAAAAGGAATACTATACTTAATAATAGTATTCATTGTACTATTCTTATTTAGATTGGCCTATGGTTATACCGTTAAAATAAATGAATATGAACAAGCAAATACATTTTTTCAAGAAATAGCTAACTCTAGAGTTAATTATGCTTCAAAAAAATATAAAATTAAAGCCAATACAAATGCACCTCAAGGGGCAATAAGTGTAGATCAGAAATACGAGAAAATAGCAACAGTAAATACAAAATCTTCAGAGTTTGAGAAAGAAAAGAAAAATGTTACAGCGGCTATAAAAAGAGAAGATGCTATTATTCAGTTTGAGCAAAATAGCGGAAATAAAGGGCGTCGTAGATTACAGTTATTAATAGGCGTACAACCAGATCGATTTGATAATTTATATGCAGAGTTGTCTAAGATAGGTAATGTACAGTCTAAAGAAATAACTAAAAAAGATAAAACAAACGAGTATAAGCAACTAAACGCTAAAAAAGAATCGCTATTAAAAATAAGAACATCGTTAATAGAATTAAAAACTAAAGGGGGCAAAATAGAAGAGTATATAGATCTTGAAAACAGAATTTTAAGTATAGAAGAAGCGTTACAAGATTTAGGTGTGCAATTAGGAAATTATGATGCAGAGAATGAGTTTTGCACTATAAAATTTTCGCTTGCTGAAGGTGTAAAACAAGAAATAAGCATGCTACATCGTATAAAAGTAGCTTTAGAGTGGGCGGTTTCTACTTACCTACAGCTGTTATTAATTCTATTTTTTATTACAGGATTTGTCTATTTCGTGTTATTAATATTAGACAAACTAAATCTATTTAAATCAATCATAAAAAAACTACAGGACTAAAATGAAATTAAAATCAATTATAGTTGAAGACGAAGAAACAAGTAGAGAAATACTAAAAAACTACTTAAGTAAATATTGCCCAAATGTTGAAATATTAGGCGAAGCCGCAAACATAAATGAAGCCTTAGAATTAATTAGAAAAGAGCCCTTAGATCTAGTATTTTTAGATGTAGAAATGCCATATGGTAATGCTTTTGACTTATTAGAAAAAGTGGGAGATAGAACGTTTGAGACGATCTTTGTTACTGCCTACAATCACTATGCTATAGACGCTTTAAATGCTCATGCGTCTTATTATTTAATGAAGCCTATTTCTATAGACGAATTAATAAAAGCTGTAGATTATGTTGTGGAAATAAAAACAAAAGAAGAAGCATTGCAAGACCAAGTTCTAGTGCCAAAAACTACACAAAAGGTAGATGGCAAAATAACAATACCGCAACAAGATGGTTTCGAGGTTTTAAACACTGCAGATATTTTGTTTTGTAAAGCAGATGATAATTACACCGAAATATACTTAAACTCCAATAAAAAGAAAGTCGTTAGTAAAACACTTAAGTATTTCGAAGATGTGCTAAAAGATTCTAATTTTGCAAGAATACATAAAAGCTACTTAGTTAATGTTAATGAAATAGTAAAATACATTAAAGGAAAGGGTGGGAGTGTGATTCTAACTAATGGACAAGAGGTTATGGTTTCTGCCAATAAAAAAGCCGAACTATTATCGTACTTTAAATAATTATAAAACTTAATATATGCCAATTATAAAACCCGTAAATGGTAAGGCACCTCAAATACCTGAAGATTGCTATATTGCTGAAAATGCAACAATTGTTGGCGATGTAAAAATGGGAACACAATGTAGTATCTGGTTTAATGCTGTACTAAGGGGAGACGTACATTATATTACATTAGGTAATAAAGTAAATGTACAGGATGGAGCAGTAGTACATTGTACTTATAAAAAATACCCAACAACTATTGGTAATAATGTATCTATAGGGCATAATGCTATTGTACATGGCTGCACTATTCATGATAATGTGCTTATAGGTATGGGGAGTATTGTTATGGATAATTGTGTTGTAGAAAGTAACAGCATTGTTGCAGCAGGAGCAGTAGTTACGCAAAATACTGTTGTAGAATCTGGAAGCATTTATGCAGGTGTACCTGCAAAAAAGGTAAAGGATATAAGTAAAGAGCTTATTAATGGAGAAATTAACCGAATTGCAGAAAATTATGTTAAGTACTCAGGTTGGTTTAAATAATTATAAACTCTAGTAAAGTAAGCAGCACAATGCTTAATTTTATAAGGGACCAAAAGTTACAGATTTATATGTTTTTTAATAGTATTAATTAAATCATCAACAGTTTCTAGTTTGTTAATAACGCTTGTTTTTAACAATGGCTGAAGTGTATTATTATCTTCTCTTAAAATAATAGGATAAGTAAAGTAAGTGTCTTTATATTTTGCTTCAAATTCATCGGTATGTAAAAAGTCCATATCAATAGTACTTTGTAGTCTAAAGGCTTTCCATGTTTTATTTTCAGAAAAGGTATTATGTGTTATAGCACAAAGATTACAGGCATACGTTTCTGGACGAAATAATTTATGGGCAACATCTAAAACCATGTTTCCAATTCCCGAATTGGCATTATAAATAAATAGTAGTTTGCTCATCATCCTTTAGTCTAATAGTATATAGGAAACTTACTTGAAGGCGTTGAGAATAGTAGTAACTTAGAAGGTTAAGTTTTTGTTTATAATTACAGATTGAAAACAAAAACTAATTTTTAAATCGGTAGTGAACTTAAAAGTCTAAAAAAGAAACATTATAGTGTTTGCCCAGTAAAGAGCTCATAACATCTGCATTATTGGCATTAGTAAAAAACTGATGCTTAGGTTTCGTTACTGTTGGGTTTAACAATGCATTAGCTTCTAAAACTGTTTTAGTGTGCTTAGCTACTGCCTGGCCCGAATCTATAATTTTAATGTGTTGAGGTAATATTTTAATAAGTTGAGGGATAAGATATGGGTAATGTGTACAGCCTAAAACTAAATAATCTATATTGGCGTTTAGCATGGGTTGCATATAAAGCTTAAGTAAGTCCTGCATAGTTTTAGAGTTTATATTACCACTTTCTATTAATGGAACAATGCCTTCTCCTACACGCTCTATAATTGTAATGCCATTAGAGTATAAATCTGTAGTTTCATGAAATAAATGACTTGTAAGAGTCCCTTTAGTTGCTAAAACGCCAATAGCTTTAGTTTTTGTTTGTAAAGCAGCAGGTTTTATAGCAGGTTCTATACCTATAAAAGGAACAGAGTATCGTTCTCTTAATACTTTTATAGCATTAGTTGTAGCGGTATTACAAGCGACTACAATAAGCTTACAGCCTTTGGCTATTAAAAACTCTGTGTTTTTAATACTAAGTTCTATAATTTTATCTTCCCCTTTAGGTCCATAAGGTGCGTGTTTACTATCTGCTAAATAAATAGTGCTTTCGTTAGGTAAAAGTGTGTAGATCTCTTTCCATATAGAAGTGCCACCAACTCCAGAATCGAATATGCCTATAGGTTGTTTATTCATTTTAGTTTTATCTCTGCTAAATTTATGGTTTTTTTAATTATAAAGTAGTAAAAATGTGCAGCTATAAAAATATAAAAGCCACCTTAAAAAAGGTAGCTTTTATATGGTAATTTGTTTAGGGTTTTAATTAAAATCCTAATTCTTTTTTTACATCTTCTAGTAAATCTTTACCCTCATGAACGATTACTCCTCCACCTTGAGTAGAATCTAAAACATAATCGAAACCTTGTGCTTTAGCAACTTTTAATATTGCTGCTTTAGCTTTTTCGGTAATAGGTTTTAATAATTCAATTTCTTTGTTTTGTAAATCTTGTTGAGCTTGAGCTTGGTATTGGCGAATAGATTGTTCCATTCCTTGTACTTCTGCAACACGTTTTCTGTTTTCCTCATCTGTTTGAGAAGCTGCTTGCGAATCGTAAAGTTTCATTTTATCTTGAAGCTCTTTAGCAGATGCCTGGATGTCTGTTTCATAAGTCTTTCCTAACTTTTCCATCTCAGCTTTAGCAGCTGCCATTTCTGGCATCCCTTTTATTAATTCTTGCGTATTAATGTGCGCTACTTTACTTTGTGCGCTCATAAAGCTAGTTGCTCCTATAAATAATGCTGCAGCAATTAATAATGTTTTAAATTGTTTCATTTTTAAAATAGTATTTGTGTGTTATAAATATTAATTATTAAGTCTTAGTTGTCGTCTTTTTCGCTCTCTTTCTCTTCTTTAGCTTTTTTGCGATCTTCTAAGATTTTCTTTTTTCTATCTTCTAATGCTTTTTTACGAGCAGCTCTATCTGCTAATTTTTTTTGTTTACGTTCTTCTAAAATTTGCGCTCTAGTTTTTGGTGCTTCTGCACCATCTTCACTCGGTTTAGCATCTTCTCCTTCTTCTGTTTCAGTAGCAGGAGGTGTATTTTTATTTGCAGCTGCTTCTTTTTTCTTTGCGCGCTCTTCTAATATTTTAGCTTTACGTTCTGCTGCTTCTTTTTTCTTTGCTTCTCTAGCTTCTAAAATTTTCTTTTTACGTTCTTCAACTATTTTTGCTCTAGCAGCTTTTTTCTCATCCAGAGCTTGTTGTCTAGCATCTTTTCCTTCATTTACTTCTACAGTAAGGTCTTCTTCTTTAGCTTTCTTTTTATCTGCTTTAGATTTTAACTGTTTACGTTTAGAAGTTCTAGTTATGGTTCTTAAAACTTGCTCACTAATATCAAAACGTTCAGCTGAGTAAAGCATTACTACATCTGCAGATTTATCAAAAACAAAATCAAATTTTTTCTTTTTAGCGATGTCTTGTACCGCTTGAAATATTTGATCTTGTACCGGCTGCATTAATTGTCTTTTTTGGATCATTAAATCACCTTCTGGACCAAATCGTTTTTGTTGGTATTCTAAGATTTCTTTTTCTTCAAAAAACAAATCTTCTTCGCGCTCTTCTATAAGTTCTTTAGTTAAAAGTGCTTTTTCGTTATTTAACTCCTTACGCTTTTGTTCAATACCACTTAATTTTGTTTCAATTTCTCCTTTCCATTTTTGTACTTTGGATTCTAACTGAGACGTTGCTTCTGCATATTCAGGAACATTCTGTAAAATATATTCTGTATCTATGTATCCAATTCTTACACCTCGTTGTGCATTAACGGATAGACTTAGCATAGACACTAAAGTCAGTAAAAAAAGAACTTTTAATTTCATCTGTTTTAATATTTTAATATTTATTACTCCTATAAACTCAAAAATTCACAGATGATTGTTTTGATTCTGCTTTTATTTTGAATTAATTGAATAAAAGTAATGAATTTTAATTTTAAAATTTTTAATTCATGAATCAAATCTTCAAACTGTACCTTGAAAATATCGTGCCAAAAATAAAAATTTAAAAAATCCTAACATACTTATTAGCATATAAATTGGAATATTTAAGCTTCTTTTTTTTAGAATTGTTGCCCTATAATGAAGTGTGTTTCCCAACCATGTTTAATAGTTTGGCCTGGTAAAGCATCGAAACCATGACCGAAATCTATACCTAATAAACCAAATGCAGGCATGAATATTCTAACTCCAAACCCAGCAGATCTGTTAACATTAAACGGATCGTAATCTCTAAAGTTGCTATAAGAACCTCCAGCATCTAAGAAACCTAATGCATATATTTTAGCACTTTGCTTTAATGTTATTGGGTAACGTAGCTCTAATGAGAATTTATTATAAATAGTACCTCCATCTTGAGTAGATAAAGATTGGTTAGGGTAACCACGTAGGGCAATAGCTTCTCTACCATCTAAACTTACTGCTCCTAATCCATCTCCTCCTACAAAGAAACGCTCGAAAGGTATAACTCCTCTATCTTGATTATATGCGCCTAAGAATCCAAATTCTATAGAAGATTTAAATACAAATTTGTCTACTACTTTTGTATACCAATCGCCTTTAAACTTAATTTTATAAAATTCTAACCATTTAAAACGTTCTTGGTCTATTTCAGAAATTCTCGCTGAGGCTTCGTTTCTATCTGCAACAGCATTGTTAGAATCCCTAATGATAGCTTGGTTAGCTGCGCGCTCTTCTCGTAACGATTTATAGTCTACTCCGTTAAATAAAGAGTATGGAATAGACAATTTAGCTGTTGCAGAAAAATTAGATCCCTGAGTAGGAAATACAGGGTCATTAGCGGTATTGTTACGACTTAAGCCTACTGTATACGATAAGTTATTAGAGTATCCATCTCCAAAAGTAAATAAACCTGTATTATAATTTTTTAAATTATAGTGTTGGAAACTTAACGCTTGAGATAATGTGAAATAATCATCTGGTATAGCTAAACGTTTTGCTAAACCAACTGTAATTCCTGTAATGTTGAAACGTCTGTTTTTATCAGCTCTTCTTGTTTGCGGGTTAAATAAAAATTGCTTTGTATGCGATAAAGATGTCGAAAACTGAACTGGTTTTTTACCTCCTAACCAAGGTTCTGAGAATGAAAAACTATAAGTTTGAAAGAAACGACTTGCTTGTAAACGTAATGCTAATCTTTGTCCATCTCCAGTTGGGATTGGTCTATAAGCGTCTTTTTTAAAGATATCTTTTAATGCAAAGTTGTTAAAAGATAACCCTAAAGTTCCTATAAAACCTCCTCCGCCATAACCACCTTGTAGCTCTATTTGGCTAGATCCAGATTCTACAACGCCATATTCTATATCTATAGTTCCATCTTCTGGATTTGCATTTTTAAATTGAGGGTCTATTTGCGAAGCATCAAAAAATCCTAACTGGCTTAATTCACGAACGGTTCTTACAACATTTGCTTTACGGTATAATTGCCCTGGTCGTGTTCTTAATTCTCTATAAATAACATGGTCATTAGTTTTTTTATTACCTATTACAGATATTTTATTAAAGTATACAGGTTTTCCTTCTGTAATTCTAATTTCCATATCTATAACATTTCCATCTGCATTAACTTCTACTGGGTTTATTGTTGAAAATAAATAACCATTGTCTTGGTATAAGTTAGTAATATCATCTCCATCTGGTCTAGTATTATCTGCAATTCTTTTAGCTAATAGTACACCATTATAAGTATCTCCTTTATCTATTTTTAACTTACGTTTTAATTCCTCATCAGAGTAGACTGTGTTTCCAATAAATTCTATATTTCCAAACGTGTACTTTTCTCCTTCTTCTACCTTAATGCCTATATTAATAGAACCATCGCTATTTTTGGTTAATGTGTCAGAAATTATACGCGCATCTCTATAACCGTTTTCTTTATATTTATCAATAACTGTTACTAAATCTTCTTTAAAGTCTGCTTCTATATACTTAGAGCGTTTAAAAATACGAATAGGGTTCTTTTTCTTCGTATTTTTCATTGCCTTTCTAAGCTTTTTATCGCTTAAAACGCTATTGCCATCAAAAGTAATGTCTTTAATTTTTACTTTGTCTCCTTTGTCTATGGCTACTACCATATTAACACGTGATTTCTTTACGGAATCCTGTATTTCTATAACGTTAACATTAACTTTGGTGTTTAAATAGCCTTCTTTTTTGTATTTATTTTGAAGGTAGTTTTTTGTAGTTGTAATTAAATTCTCAGTAACCTTAGTTCCTTTATTTAATTTGTTGTCTTTTATTAATGCTTCTTTTTTTCCTTTTTTTATACCAGTAATTTTTACATCTACTAATTCAGGTAAATCAGAAAGTCTTATTTCTATATAGGCATTTTGCCCTTCTACTTTTGTTAAGTATAGCTCAATATCACTAAAAAGATTAGATTTCCATAGTTTTTTTATGGCTTTACTAATTTTTTCTCCTGGTATAAAAATTTCATCTCCTTTTCTAAGTCCAGAATAAGTAATTATGGTTTGCCCACTAAAAGAAGTATTTCCTTTTACTGTTATTTCTGCAATGGTATATTTTTTACCATTTGTAGCCGGTGTGTTTTGCGCTTGTGTAATAAAGTTACTAATTGTAAATAATACAATTAGTGCGTATTGTAAATATGTTTTCAAAGGTAATTGTTTAGCTGATTTGTTCACTTGTTTTTCCAAAGCGTCTTTCTCTTTTTTGATATTCAATTATAGCATCACACAAATGTTGCTTCTTAAAATCTGGCCAAAGTATAGGTGTAAAATATAATTCGGCATAGGCTATTTGCCATAATAAAAAATTACTTATACGTTGTTCTCCACTAGTTCTAATTAGTAAATCTACGTCTGGTAAATTTTGCGTGTAAAGATGCTCATTAATAATTGATTCATCAATATTTTCAGTAGAAATTATATTATTTTTAACTTTAATACTTATTTCTTTCACTGTATTTAACAGTTCTTCTCTAGAACCGTAACTTAACGCTAAGGTTAAAGTCATTCGCTTATTATCTTTAGTCGTTTCAATAACTTCTTGTAACTCGCGATATACTTTTTTAGGTAAGGATTTCAGGTTACCTATAGCTGTTAATTTAATATTGTTGTCTATGAGTGTTTTAATTTCTTTTTTTAGAGAAGACACGAGTAATTTCATTAAAGTGTCTACCTCTAATTTGGGTCTATTCCAGTTTTCTGTAGAAAAAGCATAAAGTGTTAGGTTTTCTATACCCAACTCGGCGCAAGCCTCCACAGTATTACGAACAGATTTAGTACCATTTTCATGACCAAAAGCACGTAACATACCTTTTTGTTTGGCCCAGCGCCCATTACCATCCATAATAATGGCGATATGCTTAGGTAATTGTTTTGTATTTATTTTTGTTATATCCACTTCTAATAATTGCAATAACAGGGGTTTCTTCCAAAGGTATATGTTAAAGTTATACCTGTAAAGGTGTACCAGTCATTATTATTAACATTTCCAAAACTTAAGCGTTCTATATTCTCTTTAGTATCTGGAACACTTCCATCAATTTCATCAGTAAATGTATATCTAGCACCCACTTCTAGTGCAAGAACGAAATGGTCTGCTACAGCCATTTTATAACCTAATACCATAGGTATACCGTAAGCGAAACTAGTAGTTTCCTCAGATTGAATAACCCCATTAGAGAAAAAATAGTTGTCATGTTTAGCGATACTAATACCAGAATATAGGTAGGGTGTAGACACATTGTCTCCACTATGAAGGTTAAAATCTAGAAAGGTAAACTCCATTCCTGCAGAAAATTCTATAATTTTATTTTTAAACTCGTACCCTCTAATAATTCTACTTGGGTCGTCGGAATCTTTATCAATACCTTCTAAATCTGTGAATGTTAATGAAGCTCTAAAAGAGTGTCTTGGGCTTCTGTTCCATTTATATATAGCGCCTATTGCTAGGTTTTTTGGAGCTATATATGTAGTAGACCCTACATCTCCAATAAAGTTGCTTCCTCCTGCAAATACACCAATTTCGTGTATTTGAGCAGTGCTAAATTGAGTGCTTAAAAATATTAATACTATAATGGTTAAATACCTCATAAATCTTCAAAAGTTTGCAAATATAATAAATAAGATGTGCCTATAATAATTTGAATCAAATAGTTATAGTCTAAAAACTGTTTTTAGCTTAATTTATTGTTTAATTACGCTTATCCTCTCCCCAAAGTAATTTTTTACGAAGCGTATCCAGAAAGCTTTCATCGTTGAGTTCTATCATGTTAATCGTAAAATCTGCCTTTTTTAAAGTAATTATGGTTTCGTTAGATAATGTTGCTATTCTAGAATCTAGAGACACTAAATAATTATCTTCTCTACCACTAACTTTTAATTGTATGGTTGTAGAGTCTTCAATAACTAAAGGTCTTGCGCTTAAATTATGTGGCGCTATGGGAGTAAGTACAAAACTTGTTGTGTCTGGCGTAATTACAGGTCCTCCGCAACTTAATGAGTATCCAGTAGAACCAGTAGGAGTAGAAATAATTAAACCATCACTCCAATAGGATGTTAAAAACTCATTGTTAAGGTAGGTTTCTACAGTAATCATAGAAGTTGTGTTTTTTCTACTTACTGCTATTTCGTTGAGTGCAAAATTTAATCCTACAATATCACTATTAGAAGGAGACGTTTCAATAGATAGCAAGGTGCGTTTAGATAAAGTATAATCTTTATCTAATATTTGTTGTATTGCTTTTTCTATTTCATCATGTTGTATGGTTGCTAAAAAGCCTAATCGACCAGTATTAATTCCTACAATAGGTATATTTAAATCTTTTAAATAGGTAATGGCTCTTAAAATAGTACCATCTCCTCCAATACTTATTAATAAATCGAAAGTATCATCTAATTTAGAAAAAGATTGTATTGCCGAATTATTTTGTATAGCAGAGTTTAAGTTTTTAAGAAAATTATGTTCAATAAAAACAGTCATTTTTTTATCTAAAAGCACATGCAATAAAACATTGAAGGACTCTAAAGATTTGTTTTTATAATATTGACTGTAAATAGCTACCTTCATACAATTATATATTTAGGTATTTATTTAAATAATTTGAGCGTTCTTTTAAACTTTCGATATAACTATCTTCTTCTTGCCCTGCAATAACATTATAACTGTAACGTCTAAAGGTTTGCATGATATCGTTTAAGCTAGTATTCCCTATTTTTAATGTTATTTGCGCAACATCATTTTCTATTTTAGAAATAAAAGCGCCTAATAACTTGCCGTTGTTAGATTCTACTATCTGGCTAACTTCGCTAAACGAGTAATCTACTAGGCCTTTTTCGACTATCAAAATAGCTCCAGCTTCAGAAAAGAAAGGTGTTTCGTTAAATAAGCCTATAATATCATTAAGCTCATAATACCCCAAATAAGTGTTATTTACATTTAAAACAGGCATTATGTTTGTGCCGTTTTGGGCAAAAGCTTCTAATACATCTAGCCAATTAGTTTGGTCTCTTACAAAGAACCCTTCAATAGCATAACTACAATCTTTAACCTGCTTTTTACTTTCAAAACAATGAACATCTGTTTCAGATAAGCAACCGAGATAAACCCCTTCTTCATTTTTAATTGGGATATGAGAATAAGTTAATTGATTAAATAATAACTGTAACTCACTAACATTATCTGTATTTGTAAGTGGTTTTATATCGTTTATTATGTATGTTGAAAGATTCATTATTACAATTTAGTATTATGCAAATTAATTAAAAAATAGTATAAAACCGCTGATCTACTTCGTATTTTTGCCTTTAAATTAAGTACAAATGACAAAATTAAGTGTTAATATAAATAAGATTGCAACATTAAGAAACTCTAGAGGAGGAGATACACCTAACGTTGTGCAATTTGCTAAAGATGTACAACGGTTTGGAGCAGAAGGCGTAACTATACACCCAAGACCAGACGAACGCCATATTAAATATAAAGATGCTTACGATTTAAAACCTGTGGTTTATACAGAATATAATATAGAAGGTAACCCAAATCCTAAGTTTGTAGATATGGTTTTAAAGATAAAACCAACACAAGTAACATTAGTACCAGATGCAGTAGATGCTTTAACAAGTAATGCCGGTTGGGACACTATTACAAATAAAGATTTTTTAGTAGATGTAATAAAACAATTTCAAGAAGAAGGTATTAGAACATCCATTTTTGTAGACCCAGAATTAAAGCAAATAGAAGGTGCGAAAGCAACAGGGACAGATAGAATAGAGTTGTATACTGAAGCTTTTGCGCATCAATACAGTTTAGGCAATACTAAAGCTATTGAACCTTATACTAAATGTGCAGAATTAGCAAACTCATTAGGATTAGGAGTAAATGCAGGACACGATTTATCGTTAGATAATATTCAGTTTTTTCAACAAAATATTCCAGGATTATTAGAAGTCTCTATTGGTCATGCTTTAGTTTCGGAAAGTTTATACTTAGGTATTGAAAATGTGGTAAATATGTACTTAAATAAATTGAAGGGATAGTTTTACAGTAGGTAGTAGGCAGTAGGTAGTAGGTTTGAGAAAGTTTCGTGTTAATTAGTGAAATTCGTGTCAAAAAAAGGAATAAAATAAAACAAATAGTATTGGATTTATTTCGCATCAAGAAAAAGAATAAACAATAATGATATTACATTCAAATATATTGGGAGAAGGCAAACCATTTATTATTCTACATGGTTTTTTAGGAATGAGCGATAACTGGAAAACGTTAGGACGAAAATTTGCCGAACAAAACTTTGAAGTACACCTTGTAGATCAACGAAATCATGGGAGAAGTTTTCATGATAATGCGTTTGATTACGAAGTTATGGTAGAAGACTTAAAACACTATTGTAAAAAACATCAATTAAAAGATGTCGTGTTATTAGGTCACTCTATGGGAGGTAAAACAGCTATGCTATTTGCTGCAGAATATCCAGAAGTAGTATCTAAATTATTAATAGCAGATATATCACCTCGTTTTTACCCAGTGCACCATGATGCTATTTTAAACGGATTGCAGGCTTTGGATTTTAATGAAATAAAAACAAGAACAGCTGCAGATAAAGTGCTAGCCAATTATGTGAGCGAATTTGGAACACGTCAGTTTTTACTCAAAAATTTATATTGGGTAGAAAAAGGGCAGCTAGGCTTACGTATCAATTTAGCAGTGTTAGCCGAAAATGTAAGCGAAGTAGGAGAAGCTTTGCCAACCCATGCTAAATTTACGAAACAGACTCTATTTTTAAGAGGAGATAAAAGCGAATATATAGCATTAGAAGATGAAGCTATAATACAAACACACTTCCCAGAAGCGAAAATAAAAACGATTAAAAAAGCGGGACATTGGTTACATGCTGAAAACCCAGAGGATTTTTATGAAGCTGTAATTAATTTTGTAAATTGAAAGACTATATTAATCCAAATTATATAAATTATTATGAAACTAATTATTCGCTTACTATTAAATGCCATAGCAGTAGTTGTATTAGCTAATGTATTAAAAGGAGTAAATGTAGATAGTTACACTACAGCTATAATTGTTGCTGTGGTATTATCTGTTTTAAACCTTATCGTTAAGCCAATATTAGTATTGCTAACCTTGCCGATAACATTAGTAACACTAGGGCTTTTTCTATTAGTTATTAACGCATTAATAATTTTATTAGCCGATAACTTAATAGACGGTTTTGCGGTAAGTAACTTTTGGTGGGCTATACTATTTAGTATTCTACTGTCTATATTGCAATCTATATTTCATTCCTTCTTAAAAAGCGATAAATAGAATCTTGCTATTCAAGTAATTAAAATCTTTGATAACGTCTAAAAAAGTAGTACTTTTGCACTCCATTTTTAGGTATTAAAAATAATATATTATTCAAGATGAATATTACAAGAGAAAATATTGATGCATTAAACGCTGTAGTAAAAGTTGATATTGCTAAAGACGATTATAGCGATAAAGTAGAAAAAATCTTAACAGATTATAGAAAAACAGCAAACATTCCAGGTTTTAGAAAAGGTCATGTGCCAATGGGAATGGTAAAAAAACAATACGGTAAAGCAGTATTGGTAGATGAAGTAAATAAATTACTTCAAGATGCTTTAAATAAATATTTAACAGAAGAAAAGTTAGATGTTTTAGGGCAGCCACTACCTAAGCCACAAGATGACATTAACTGGGATGGAGATGATTTTTCTTTTGAGTTTGAGTTAGGTTTAGCACCAGAATTTACTGTAGATTTAAAATCTAAAAAAGCAATAACGCACTACAACATCGTTGCAGACGATAAAATGATTGATGAGCAAGTAGAGCGTATTCAAAAACAATACGGGAAATTAATATCTCAAGATACAGTAGCAAAAGATAGTGAAATAACAGGTACTTTTACTAACGAAGAAGAAGGAATAGAAAACACTGTAACATTAACTTTAGATAAATTTAAAGGTAAAGCAACAGAAAAGCAATTTGTAGGGGCTAAAGTAGGAGATACTATCGCTTTAAAAACTAAAGGGCTTTACACAGATGAGCACGAATTACAACATGCTTTAAAATTAGAGCACGATAAAGTACACGGTTTAGATATAGAAGTAACATTTGAAATTACTGAAATAAATGAGCGTGAATTAGCAGATTTAGATCAAGAATTATTTGATAAGTTATTTGGTAAAGATGTTGTGAAATCTGTTACAGAATTAAAAGATAAGATTAAAGAAGATGCTGAAAAACAGTTTGTTCAACAATCAGATCAAAAATTATTGAATGATGTAACAGAGTATTTAGTAGAAAATACTAAATTCGATTTACCAGCAACATTTCTTCAAAAATGGATGCAAACAGCAGGAGAGAAAGAAATTGACGAAGCACAAGCTAAAGAAGAATACGAAAAATCTGAAAAAAGCTTACGTTATCAATTAATAGAAGGTAAGTTGATGGAAGCTAATGATATAAAATTAGATTTCGAAGACGTTAAAGAAAGTGCGAAAGGAATGATTAAAATGCAGATGGCACAATTTGGTCAAACAAACCCTTCAGAAAAAGAGTTAGAAGATATCGCAGCGCGTGTATTATCTAATCAAGATGAGGTAAAACGTATATCTGAGCAAGTAGTAAGCCAGAAATTATTAAACCTTTACAAAGAAAAGGCTAATATTAAAACAAAAGAATTAACGTACGAAAAATTTGTTAAAGAAGTTTATGGCGATAAATAAGCCACGTTCTTTTACAGAATAATCATTATCTTTAAGCGTTGAATTCTATATAGAATTCAACGCTTTTAGTTTAAATATAAAACAAAATTAAAATATGGATTACGGAAAAGAATTCGAAAAGTTTGCAATAAAAGATCAAGGGATTAACAGCATGTATTACAATAAAATTATTAGTAGTATGTACCCTACAAACTTGACACCTAATATAATAGAAGAACGTCAAATGAATATTGCGATTTTTGATGTATTCTCTCGTTTAATGATGGATCGTATCATTTTTATGGGAACAGGAATAAACGATCAAGTTGCAAATATTATTCAAGCACAATTATTATTTTTAGAAAGTGTAGACGCTTCTAAGGATATTCAAATATATATTAACTCACCAGGAGGAAGCGTTTATGCAGGATTAGGTATCTACGATACAATGCAGTTTATAAAACCAGATGTTGCTACAATTTGTACAGGAATGGCAGCCTCTATGGGAGCTGTGTTATTATGTGCTGGAGCAGCTGGTAAGCGTAGTGGTTTAACACATTCTCGTGTTATGATTCACCAACCATTAGGAGGAGCACAAGGACAGGCTAGTGATATAGAAATTACAGCACGTGAGATTTTAATATTAAAAGAAGAGCTTTATAAAATTATAAGTAAGCATTCTGGACAGGATTATGACAAAGTTTATAAAGATAGTGATCGTGATTACTGGATGAAAGCAGATAAAGCTAAAGAATATGGTATGATTGACGAGATATTAACTCGTGATTAAAAAACAAATATTATTATTGTTTTTAAAAATAATAATAATCACAGATTAAGATAATTAAAGAATGGCAAAGGAAGAATTAGAATGCTCGTTTTGTGGTAGAAAAAAACCTGAAACCAGCTTGTTAATAGCTGGGTTAGATGCACACATTTGCGATCGTTGTATAGAACAAGCTCATGGTATTGTTTTAGAAGAATCTAAGCAAAGTGATAACAGTGAGCTGTCTGCAGAGCTTATATTACGAAAGCCACAGCAAATAAAAGGGTTTTTAGACGAGTATATAATTGGGCAGGAGTTTACAAAAAAAGTAATGTCTGTAGCTGTATACAATCACTATAAACGATTATTACAGCCACCAAGTAACGATGATATAGAGATTCAAAAATCTAACATCATTATGGTAGGGCAAACAGGAACAGGTAAAACTTTAATGGCTAAAACAGTAGCCAGAATGTTAAACGTGCCTTTAGCTATAGTTGATGCTACCGTATTAACCGAAGCTGGATATGTAGGAGAAGATGTAGAAAGTATTTTAACTCGTTTATTACAAGCTGCAGATTATAACTTAGAAAAAGCAGAAAAAGGTATTGTATTTATAGATGAGATAGATAAAATTGCGCGTAAAAGTGATAACCCTTCGATTACAAGAGATGTATCTGGAGAAGGTGTGCAACAAGCGTTATTAAAGCTTTTAGAAGGCACTGTGGTTAATGTTCCGCCAAAAGGTGGACGTAAGCATCCAGATCAAAAATTTATTGAAGTCAATACAGAAAATATTTTATTTATAGCAGGAGGTGCTTTTGATGGTATTGAGCGTGTTATCTCTAAACGATTAAACATGCAAGCTGTAGGGTATAGCGCATCAATATCTGAAGATGTGGTAGACCAAGACAATTTGTTGCAGTACATTACACCTAAAGACTTAAAAGATTTTGGATTAATACCAGAAATAATAGGTAGGCTCCCTGTGTTAACGCACATGAACCCATTGGATGGAGACACATTGCGTGCTATTTTAACAGAGCCCAAAAATGCCATTATAAAACAGTATAAAAAACTGTTTAAAATGGATGAGATTGAGCTTAATATTACAGAAGGAGCTTTAGAGTTTATAGTAGGCAAAGCAATAGAGTATAAACTTGGTGCTCGTGGTCTGCGATCTCTTTGTGAAGAAATATTAACAGATGCCATGTTTGAGCTTCCAGGAAGCGATACTAAGAAGTTGAGTATAACAAAAGCTTATGCAGAAGAAAAATTATCTAAATCCACAATAAAGAAACTTAAAGCAGTTTCGTAAATAAGATTTAAATAGTATTAAATATAAAGCCATTTCTATATAATATAGAAATGGCTTTTTTTAGTTATAAAAATAGTTAGGCGAAGTCGATTAAAACATAATTGTGGTTAATTAGAGGAAGAAGAGAAGCTTCCTGATTAATACATTAAATGGAATACCCATTTAATTAATATATCATGCAAGATAGGTAGGTGGAGGAACTCTATAAATTAAGATTATAGTAGAAGCGAAGCTATGTGCTTTCTCTTAATCTCAAGGAAAAAATAAAAGGAATAGAGGCAGAGGCAAACCGCAATTTATAAAGAAGGTTTTACTTTTCGGTACGTAAATAATTGATTTAAGGCTTTCTTAATAATACGGCCATATAAATAGCTTCACGTACTTAATTTAAAAACTTAGTAGAACTGTAATAATCAAAAAACCACTTTCAATTATAGAATTAAAAGTGGTTTTTTTCAAGAATGATTAATAGCTATACTATCCTAAATAATTTTTTAGTCTAGGATAATAAATTCAATCCTTCTGTTTGCTTGATATTCTTCCTCAGTACAATTAGATTTACAATCTACTAAAGGTTGTGTCTCTCCATAACCATTAGAGATTAAACGATCTGCATTAATTCCTTTTTCAATTAAATATTTCATTGCAGAAGCAGCACGTTTTTTAGATAAGTTTAAGTTGTAACTATTGTTACCTCTATTATCTGTATGTGCATTAATTTCAATTTTCATTTCAGGGTTCTCATTAAGAACCGTTAATATTTTGTTTAAAGAAATCTGAGATTCTTGCTTAATACTCCATTTTGCATAGTCAAAGTAAATGTTTTCTATAGAAATCATTAATTTATCTTCAACTTCTACAATTTCTGCTTTAGTAGAATTTAACTCTAAATTCTTTTTATAAGTAGTGTCATCTCCTTTATTAGATGTAAATGCTATTGAAGCATCGTCAAAACCATCTTTAGTAGTCTTAATTGTATAGTTCTCAAATGGAGTAACATCAAAACTATAAGTAGCATCATCACCAGTAGTTTGTCTAGCAATTTCTTCTCCTTCTTCATCAAGTAACATAACTACTGTATTTGGTAAAGGTATTTGAGTGTCTAAATCTAAAACTCTTCCTTTTATGTTTTGAGTTGCTATATCGAAAGAGAACTTGTATATATCATAACTCCCTTTACCAGATGCTTTGTTAGAGCTTATATAACCTTTATTGTTTGAAGCCATAAAATAGGCAACTTCGTCATATTTTGTATTTACAGTATTTCCTAAGTTTAAAGGAGCTCTATATCCTTTTTTAGTAATCTTACTTTTAAACACATCAAACCCACCGATATTTCTGTGTCCTTTAGAAGAGAAATATAAGTACTCTCCATCTAAAGATAAAGATGGATATTTGTCATCGTACTTAGTGTTAATAGTATTCCCTAAATTTCTTGGCGTGTCTAACGTCCCGTCTGCTTTAATTGTTGCTACATATAAGTCGTAACCACCTAAACCTCCAGGCATGTTAGAAGAAAAATATAATTCCTTACCAGTTTTACTTACATACGGATTTTCAAAAGAGTAACCTTCTACATCAATATCTAACATTTCTTGGTTAATCCAATTACCATGAGATCCTTCTTCTAAAGTAACTTTATATAATTTATATATCATAGAATTATCTTCTGTAGCTCTAGTAAAGTACATTGTCTTCTCATCTGGTGAGAAAGATACTTGTCCTTCACTCCCTCTTGTATTAATAATTCTAGAAAATAATAATGGTAATTTTAAAGAACCATTCTTTTTTACGTCTAAACAAAATAAGTTTTTGTAGCCTTCATTAGTGTTTTTATCTACTTTAGCTAAACCACCTAATTTTTTAGATGATACCATTATAAATTTGTTCATAAAGAAACCAGAACCAAATTCAGAAAATTTAGTATTAATACCAGCATCAAAAGTTGTGAACTCAAATCCATTAGTATTAATAATATCTTTAGAATTTGAAACATTTAATCCATTAACTAAATTATCAGTTAATAAGTCTTCTGAAGAATCTTGAGCAGAAGCAAAACTTACTGAGAATAAGAAAGCGAAAATTAAAATGTAGTTTTTCATTAGTAATAGAATTTTATTTACGCGTCGAAATTACTACAAGACTGTAAGTTATCTGCAATTTATTAGACTAAAAGCATGAATATTCGTTTTGTTAAAAAATGAAGATTGCCGTTTGTCGATAGATGTGTTTAAGGCTTTTTTTATTAAATTTTTTTCAACAAAATGCCTTTTTTGTTAAAAAATATCTTTATTAAATCTATTTTTTATAAGAATTTTTCATTGGTGTTTTTGTTAAAAAACACATAACGATAGAAGTTGCATTTTGTCGGTGATTTTAGTTGTAGATGACTATTCGTTCATCGACGAACGGTAAATAAGCTACAGATTCAGTTTTAAAAGCTCATCAATATATTGTCTTGAATTAGATAATCTTGGTACTTTGTGTTGACCACCTAGTTTGTTATTCTGTTTTAACCAATCGTAAAAAAGTTGTTCTCTTGCGATATTAATTTGTGGTTTATTAAGAGTAATGTTATTGTAACGTTTGGCTTCGTAATCAGAATTTAATGATTTTAAAGCATTATCAAATAACTCATTAAAATAGTTAATATCTTTAGGAGGTGTTTTAAACTCTATAAGCCATTCATGCCCCCCTTTTTCTTTACCTTCCATAAATATTGGGGCAGCAGTGTAGTCTACTATTTCCGATTTAGTTTTTTTGCAAACTTTTTTTAAAGCATCTTCTGCATTCTCTATTATAAGTTCTTCACCAAATACATTTATATGGTGTTTTGTTCGGCCAGAAACTTTAATTCTATATGGATTAATAGAGGTAAAACGAACCGTGTCTCCAATTTTATACCTCCAAAGGCCAGCATTAGTTGTTATTAAAACAGCGTAGTTTTTGCCTTGTTCTACTTCACTTAAACGAATCACTTTTTCATGTGGAGTACCATGGGTTTCCATAGGAATAAATTCGTAAAAAATTCCATAATCTAACATTAATAATAATTCGCTAGAGTTATTTCTGTCTTGTATTGCAAAAAAACCTTCTGAAGCATTATAGATTTCATAATATTTAAAAGATTTATTTGGTAAAATGTTTTTGTATTGTTGTCTATATGGTGTAAAACTAACACCTCCATGAAAATAGACCTCTAAGTTTGGCCAAATATCAAAAATATTATTTTTACCCGTAGACTCTAAAACGTTGTTTAATAAAACCAACATCCAAGAGGGTACTCCTGCCAAACTAGTTACATTTTCGTTAATAGTTTCATCAACTATAGCTTGCATTTTTGTTTCCCATTCACTCATTAAAGAGACTTTACTACTTGGGGTGCTGCTAAACTCTGCCCAAAAAGGCATATTATCAATTAAAATAGCGCTTAAATCCCCAAAGACAGTTCCGTTTTCTTTATAAAGTTCTTTGCTTCCACCTAACCTTAGTCCCTTACCTGTAAACAATTGAGAGCCCTCATTATTATTAAGGTACATACACAGTAAGTCTTTACTGGCTGCATAATGGCAATCTTCAAGAGATTCTGGGCTAACAGGAATAAATTTACTTTTAGCACTAGTTGTACCACTAGATTTTGCAAACCATTTAATTGGGCTTGGCCAAAAAATATTTTGCTCGCCTTGTCTAGCGCGTTCTATAATATCTTGGTATTTTTCATAGTTTTTTACAGGAACACGTTCGGCAAAAGTGCTATAGCTTTTTATAGATGCAAAATCGTATTCTTTGCCAATTTGCGTGTCTTTAGCTTTATCTAATAAAGAGAAAAGAAGTTCTTCTTGCACTTCATTAGGATACTTTAAAAATAATTCTATTTGATGAAAACGTTTTTTTAAAAACCAGGAAGCAATAGAGTTTACTAAAGGAATTGGCATATTTTATAGTATCTTTGAGCAATAAAAATAAGACTTTTTTTTATGACTTACCAAGGTGTTTTAAGAAAAATGGAAACGGAGTTTGCCAAGCCTATACAATATTACTTAGTGTTTGAAAATGATTTCCTAAACATGAATCAATTGATAAATAAGTCACTACGCTTTCAGTTTATCAAACATCAATGCTTAAATTGTAGCTTAAATAGACCTATATATAGACAAGGTTTTTGTAAAAGTTGTTTTTTTGAAGTGCCACAAGCGGCAGACTGGATCATGCGTCCCGAATTAAGTACGGCTCATTTAGATAAAGAGGATAGAGATTTAGAATACGAAAAGCGAGCACAACTACAACCTCATATTGTGTATTTAGCAAATTCTAGTAATGTTAAAGTGGGCGTTACCAGAAAAACGCAAGTACCTACACGATGGATAGATCAAGGAGCTCATGAAGCTATAGAAATAGTAGAAGTGCCAAATAGGTATTTGGCAGGAATAACAGAAGTTGCTTTAAAAGATCATGTTGCCGATAAAACGAATTGGCGAAAAATGCTAAAAAATGATGGAGAAGATGAAAGCTTACCAGAATGGAGAGAGCGATTAAAAGAATATATTCCGGCAGAAGCTAAACCATATTATATTGAAAATAATGAGGAAACACATTTGCAGTTTCCCGTAGAGCAATATCCACTAAAACCTAAAAGCTTAAACTTAAAGAAGACTCCAACTTACGAAGGCGTGTTAAAAGGTATTAAAGGGCAGTATCTTATTTTTGAAGATGATACCGTTTTTAATATTAGAGGAAACGAAGGTTATGTTGTTTCTATTAGTGTTACATAATACATAAACCTGTAATGAAGAAAAAGAGTCGTACACTATAAAGTGCTACGACTCTTTTTGTCTATAGTAATTTTATATTTGAAATGCTACAAACCAAAAAAACCTTACATTATTTAATGTAAGGTTATATATAAAAGAAAACACTAAAATTAGATATACTAATTATACGTTTTCTGCGTCTCTTAAACTTTGAATGTAAGAAGCTTTTTGTATCTGACGTCTGTTTTTTACAGAAGGCTTAGTGAAAAACTGGTTTTCTCTTAAGTTTTGCATCACTTTAACGTTTCTGTGTTTTCTTTTGTAACGTTTAAGTGCGCGTTCTATATTTTCTCCGTCTTTAATTTCAATTCTTAACATATGTATAAATTATGTGTGTTCTTAAATTTCAGGTTGCAAAAATACATATAACTTTTAATTTACACAATAGCTATTGTTTTTTTTATGTAAATTATATTAAATAAAGTTTTACTGCATTAATTATGGCTATAAATATAAGTAAAACACCTGTTACTTTATTTAAAACCAAAGAGATATTCTGTACTTTGCTTTTTATGATTAAGCTAAATTTACTGTATAAATATAAGGTAAGCAATTTACCAAAGTATACTCCTGTAAAAAATAAAAATAAAATTGCTAAAGATGATTCTAATGATAGCATGTATAGGCTTTCGTTAATAAAACCAATAGCAACTAACCAATAGACTAATACAGGCGGGTTTAAAATACCAGATAAAAAACCTGTTAAATATTTAGAACTGGTAATGCTTTGTTTATTTTTTGCTTTCTCTTTTTGTTTTTTAAAGAACAAAAAACCACCAACAAAAAGTAATATAAATATTATCATTAATTGAATCCATTGGTTTCGTTCTATAAAGTGTTTTACAAAGGTATTACAATGTAAAGCGTAAAAAGACAATACTACTTCGGCTACTCCAGCAGCAACGGCTATTTTAAAGGCTTGTTTAGCATTCTGTTTTAATGTTGTGTTTATTACAATAATATTAGAAGCACCAAGAGGAATCGCTCCAATAAATGCTGCCAAAATACCTATTATAAAATATATTAAAATCATAAGGCTTTAGTTGTATGAGTAACTAAAGCCTTACAATAGAAATCTTTTTATTTTTAAGAAAAAGAATAATTTAATCTAGTAGAATAAATAAAAAATGAGATTAATTTTGTTTGTCCTTTTTCTTCTTTTTACCAAAAATGCCAAAAACGTCTTTAACAATATTACTTTTTGTATTACTAGAGTCTGTGGTAGTAGAATCGTTTTTAGTTTTGTTTCCTTTAATGATATTTCCAAAAACCTCTTTTATAGAGTTGTTTGTTGTTTTTGTAGAGTCATTACCTTTATTCCCTCCTAATGCATCTCCTAGTATATCTGTAATTTTATCTTTACCATTATTTATTAACTTCTGTTTTTCTATTTCTATAAGTTGTTTTGTTAAATTGCTAACCCCACTAGTAAGGTCTGTAGACACTTTGGGTTTTGTAAAACTACCAACAATATTTGCTTTTACAGGAATAGATACCTTATTAACTTCTGGGTTGTTAATTTTACCTATTAAACGATTTACATCACTTCCTAGATATTTTGCAGGAACGTCTAATACAAGATTGTAATCCATAGATTGATCAAAACCATGAGAACCGCCTACGGTAATACCTATATCTTTATAATTAAAGTTAAAAGGAGAAATATCAACTTTTCCGTTATTAAATTTTAAGTGTGTTTGTATGTCTTTTATATCTAACTTATCGAAATCTATAAAATTAATAGCGCCTTTTAAAGCATTAAATACTTCTGCATTTTTGGGTTCTATTTTTGTAGTTAATAACTCTGCTAAAGCACCTCCAGAAATTGTATTTAAAGCAGGCGTAAAATCGTCTCCTAAATCTCCAGAAAGAGATATGCTACTGTTTAATTTACCTTGCAAGGCTTTGGCTATAGGGGCTAAACTTTTAAATAGATCTAAATCGTTAAAAGATTTAGAGATGTCAAAGTTAGAGATGCCTAAATCCATATTAAACTTAGGTGTTTTTGTTTTAGTATCTACCAAGCCACTCATAGACAGGTTTCCATCAAAAATACTAGAAGTTACATTTTGCAAATTAGCTTGTTCATCTTTAATAATTAATGTGCCTTTTACATCTTTTAGCGTTAAATTATCATACAATACGGTTTTTGCATCTGCATTAATAGTACAATCTAAAAATGCAGGTATTTTTAACGCATCACCAGGTTCTGTACTTTGATTTACTGGCTGATCTGAGCCGCCTTCAACCATGAAATCACTTACCTTAAAGGTGTTAGATAGCACATTAAAGTTTCCTTTAAGTTTCTTGTCGCTTAATAAAAAACCTAATAAGTTGTTAATTGTTCCATTAGCATTTAAATCTGTAGTTCCAGAGGTGGCGTCGAATCTTTCTAAATTTATAGTTTTTGGCTTAAAATTAATATCTGCTTTAGAGATGTTAATAGGGTTTACAATATCTTTAGAAGAAAATTTAAAATCACTAATACTTACATTACCATTGTTTTTAATACGGTCATAAGCATTTGTTTCTAAAGCTTTCATATCAAAAGCAGTATTTAAATTCCCCTTTAATATACCACTTAATTCGTTTTCTAATTCTATAGGATAAGCTTTTGTAATGTTTTCTAAGTTTAAAATACCATCTATATGGGCATCAATAGCAATGTTTTTTGTAAGATTCTTTAGTGTCGCAGACGACTTAAAAACATCTTGGTCTATTTTAAAATTTAAAGCTTTTAAATCAACATAAGTATCATCGGTTTTACCTGTTGTATTTTTTATGGCTGCATTGATGTTAATGTTTTCAACACGCTTGGGTAAATCAGGATATTTAAAAGCGGCATTTTTTGAAGTAATGTTAATATCTAAAGTAGGGATAGTTTCGTCTGTAACAAGACCTTTAATTGTTCCATTAACATTAAAATTTCCTGTGGTTTCTATGTTGCTAATGTTTTTAGTATATGCAGCAGGTAATAACGCGAAAAAGTCATTAAAGGAACTGTTTGTGTTTTCAAAAGTAATATCAACATCTTGTCCGTTATCTAATTGCTGTACGTAACCCTTAAAGAATAAAGGTAAATTATTAAATACAGCTTTATTGTCTTTAAAAGTATATTTATTATTTTCTAAATCTAGGCCAATAATTGCCTCTAAATTTATTTTGTTATTACTTAAATATTCTGTGCTATCCATTTTAAAACTAATGTTAGCATTAGTTTTAGTGTTTAATTCTGAAACGGTTTCAGAGAACGTACCATTACCATTGTGGTTTAATTCGGTAATTGAAATATGCGTTTTAGCAAGCTCGTCTATATAGTTTAAAACACTATTTTTTATATTATAATCTTTAATATCTAAAGTAAAACCACCAGATTTCGATTCTGTTTTGGAAGTCGCTTTATCATCTTTTTTAGCAATGTCATAATTAACATCTCCAAACTTATTTGTTTTTAAAGTAACCAATGCTTCATTTACAGCTATTGCATTAACAATTACAGGGCCTTCACTTGCGGTTTTAAATAACTCAGAAACAGACATGTCAAAAGACAAAGATTTAACAGTGGCTAAAGTTTCATCTTCAAAAGGTTTAAAGTTGGTTATTTTTAATTCATCAACAGTTACGTTGGCTTGCGGGAAGCTACTTAAAAAACTTAAGTTAACATCTGCAAATTCTACTTTAGCATTAACACTGTTGTTTATAAAATTACGCACCATATCTTTTATTTGAGATTGAAAAATAAAAGGCGCTGTAATTAGCAGGATAATAATAACGAGTAAAGATATTCCAGTAATTTTTAATATTTTTTTCATTTAAATATGGTATGTAGGCTTATGTTAGGTAATTTAATCTACGATTACATTAATTATTTACGTATCAATAATGTAAATAGTTTTTTTATTGAGCAAATTTACAATAAGTCTATTTCATCGTTTGTTGCATTTACGTTAAATCTTAACTTAAATAGAAAAACGCCTAGATATATAAATGGGGTATCGAATAAGGCTACAAATACTTTAAATAAAAAACCACTTATTAAAAGGCCCTTAAAGTTGCTCCAGTTTATAATACCGAAAGTAGAGAGTAAAATTAAAATAGTAAAGGTGTCTACAAATTGAGAAAACCAAGTTGAGAGGTTATTTCGTAACCATAAATGTTTGCCTTTAGTAGCTTTTTTTATACGATGATATATATGAATATCTATAAATTGTGCAAACAAATAAGTAAGCATACTAGCAAAAACAGCAATAGAAGAATTGCCAAAAACAGTAGAAAACATATCGTCATTAACATAAGACCATGATGTTGCAGGAACTGCTTGGGCTGCGAAAATAATTAATAAAGAAAAAACAGAAGCAAACACACCAGCTATAACGACATCGTTAGCACGCTTTTTACCATATATTTCACTAATTAAATCTGTAATTAAAAACGTAATAGGGTAAGGTAAAATGCCAACAGAGATTTCAAAAAGCTTAGCTCCAAAAATTTCAATGTCTAGAGGATACCAATAAAAGAACTTTTGAAAAATAAGATTAGAAACAACTAAAGACGTTATGAAAAGCGCTCCTAAAAAAAGGTAAATACGTTGTGCAGCAAGTTTATCTTTTATGTTCATTGAAAATGGTTAATAAATACTTGTAGTAAATATAAAAGAATACATTTACTTTTCATTATTTTGCCGCACTTATAGATGCAGTTTAATAAAGTATACATATCGTTAGGAAGCAATAAAGGAGACAAGTTTAAAAATTTGCAACTCGCTATAGATGCTATTTACACTTCTGTTGGAGCAATAAAAACAATTTCTAAAGTATATAAGTCTCCAGCTTATGGTTTTGAGAGTGATGATTTTTATAATGCTTGTATTGGTATAGAAACACATTTAGAAGCAGAAGATGTATTACAAGAATTATTAATTGTTGAGAAAAAATTAGGGCGTATACGTACACAAACTGCAGGCTACGAAGCGCGTACTATAGATTTAGATATTTTGTTTTATGAAGAAAAAACGGTTAATACAAAATCATTACAAGTACCGCACCCAGAGCTCCATAAACGCAAATTTGTATTAGAGCCATTAAAAGACATTGCTGCTAAATTTAAACATGAAAAATATAATACAACAGTGTTAGAGTTATTGGGGAGATGTGAGGACGAAAGTGTTTTAGAACCTATTAACATATGGCTAAAAAATCCAAGTAAAACGCATGATTTTTCTAAGTATAACTATATCGCTATAGAAGGGAACATAGGTGCAGGGAAAACAAGTTTAGTAACTAAAATATCTAACGATTATAATGCAAAGCTTATTTTAGAACGCTTTGCGGATAATCCATTTCTACCAAAATTTTATGAAGACAAACAGCGTTATGCTTTTACTTTAGAAATGTCTTTTTTAGCAGATCGTTACCAACAGTTAAGTGACGATTTAGCACAATTAGATTTGTTTAAAGATTTTATAGTAAGCGATTACGATGTGTTTAAATCATTAATTTTTTCGAAAATAACACTGCAGGAAGATGAGTTTAAACTATACAGGAAGTTGTTCTATCTTATGTATAAAGAGATAGCTAAGCCAGAACTTTATATATATCTTTATCAAAATACCCAAAGACTCCAAGAAAATATTAAAAAACGTGGTCGCGACTATGAGCAAAATATTGAAAGCGAATATTTAGAAAAAATTAATTCAGGGTATTTAGAATTTTTAAAAAATCAAACCGAACTCAATATCAAAATTATAGATATTTCTAATAAAGATTTTGTGAATAACCGTGCTGACTATCTTTGGGTTTTAGATCAGATTTGTGAGTGATTTTATTGTTGATTGTAATATTTTTGTTAAAAACAGTTGAGTACCTGTGTTTTTGGCGGGATAATTGATGTTTCCTTGAAAATTCATCAATCAAATGAAAACACATTTTACTCTAATTATTACCTTATTTTTTATTACCATCAATTATGCTCAAAACACACCTGTAAAACCTATTCTAGAAACGTTTCAAAAAGAAAAACTAATTTTCGAAAAAGTTTTTGTACACACTAATAAAACTAAATATCTAATAAATGATGTTATTTGGTTTAAAGCTTATGTTGCTACCGACAATAATAAACCCTCTAACAAAACAACGCTGCTATATGTAAGTCTATTTTCAGAATTAGGCAAACTAGTAAGTACTCAAAACGTAGTTATTAAAAATGGAGTAGGAAATGGACAATTAGAACTATTTGGAGATATCAAAGGAGGCAATTATTATATTCAAGCCAATACGAATTACATGAAAAACTTTGGAGAAGAAAATAAGTATCTTCAAAAAATAGAAATAGTTGATGAAATAATAGAAAATACAGTAGCTATAGCAAATTATGATGTTCAGGTATTTCCACAAGGAGGATATTTACTTGAGGGTGTAGAGAATACTTTGGGATTAAAAGCTTTACTAAATGGAAGAAGCGTTAATTATACAGGTAGAATTTTAGATTCAGAAAAAAAGAAAGTCGCACAATTTTCAAATGAACATTTAGGAATGTGCAAGGTGGATTTTTATTATTTACCTTCAGAGAACTATACAGCAGAATTTAAAACAAACGATACAATAATTAATGTTAAAATACCTAAAGCAAAATCTAAAGGGGTTGTTTTAAATACTACAAAATCTACAGAGACAACTTTAAACTTAGAATTAAAAACCAATTTAAAATCTGTAAAAGAAGCTAAAAAAAACTATACACTTTTGTTTCATCAAAACAGTAAGTTGGTAGATTATGTAGGAGTAAATATTGTAGATACATCTGCTATTAAATTTAGCGTACCTAAAGCAGGTTTTATTAGTGGAGTAAATACAGTTACGGTTTTTGAAGAAAGTACCCCTATTCTTGAACGAAAATTCTTTGTTTATAAAAAAACAGAAAAACAAGAAGTCATTTTAAGTAAGTTAACGGCACAAAATGATTCTATAATTTATAAATTAAAATTAAAAGACGCTAAAGTAAATAGTAATATGAGCTTGTCTGTGCTACGTGAGAGTAGCAATTATTTGCAAACTGCTACTATTGAAAGTGCATTTTTACTAACACCTTATGTAAAGGGTTATGTAGAAAATCCAGCTTATTATTTTAATGAGGACAATAAAAATAGATTACAACATATAGATATATTATTGCTTACTCAAGGTTGGGAGGCATACACAACAGATACTTATATAAAAAAAATAAGGCCTAAAAATAAATATAATTTTGAACAAGGATTTAGTTTAAAAGGCAGTGTAACACCTTTAAAATCTAATGTATTAGCATTATTATCAAAAAATAATCAAATAGTAACTGAAACTTTTTTAAATGGTAAGCACGATTTTAAATTTAAAAATTTACTTGTGTTTAAAGGAGATTCAATTAAGCTTTCGTTTTTAAAGGGAACTGGAGTTAACTTTTTTGAAAAGCCAAGAAATATATCTTTTGATACAGTTATGGTTAATAAAGAGAAATTAGCATACTATTTTCAAAAACGGTATTCAAAATTTGAAAAAGTGTATACAGAAGAACAAAAAGTGGGGAATTTAAATATAAAAGGTATAAATAAGCTTGATGAGGTTGAGATAAAAGGAAAGCGGAAAGTTGTAAAAGGAGTTTTAGATAAAGCATTTATAGATAAATATAGAAAACAAGTTTTTGACTTAGGAGCCTTTAAAGAGTTAGATATTCCAGAAAAATACATTAAAAACAATTTAACTGGACTTGCAACAAAAAACTGGACAAAAAGAAGAGAGATTATGCTGCTAATTTTTGATTGTTCATTTCTGTTTCAAATTCTTCAATAGATTTTAAGCCTAAAGCCGTGTGTAATCTTTTTCTATTATACCAAGTT
>NZ_JBSHNT010000119.1:0-33142 GCF_053601615.1 Pontimicrobium sp. MEBiC06410 | reverse complement strand
GTAAAAAAGGGTTAATTGAGTAACTCCTGCTATTAACAATAAATTAGTTGTTGATTCTGATGCTTTTTTGGTTACAAAGAAATACGTTCCTAAAATTAATAAAATAATACCTACGATTAAGAGACTCCAAAATTTAGTTTTTACAAGTTTTTTCATGTTTATAGATTTAAGTTAGATTTTACTATTTTCAATCTTTGACTTTTTGTTAATGATTTTTTTAATTGTAGTAGTTTTACAACTAAAATTAGAAATTCCTAAAAAAATAAAACTGTCTAATCCTAAAATTACTTTACAGGTTATCCTATACTGATTTTACTTTACAGTTTCTGATTATTAAATAATTATTCTATAAGTTCTTCCAAAAATCGCTATAAAAATTATTGGTTTTTAATAAATCTTTATGTGTACCAAAAATATCTATGGTTTTATTCTCTATAATATATATGCGGTCGGCTAAGTGTTTTAAAGATTGTAATCTATGGGAAATAAACAAAATACTAAGTTCTTGCTTTAATCTCTTTAATAAACCGAAAACGAAAGCTTCTGTTTTTCTATCCATAGCAGAAGTAAATTCGTCTAAAATTAATAGTTGTGGTTGTTTGTATAATGCTCGCATTAAAGCAACTATTTGTTTTTGTCCTCCAGATAAATTAATACCAGATTCTCCTAGAATAGTAGCATAACCTTGTGGTAAACTTTCTATAAAAGTGTTAAAATGATATTTGTCTATAAACTGTTTTATATGGTTTGCATCTACTGCTGCACCTAATACTATATTATCTATTATCGTACCATTAAAAATGGTAATCTCTTGTGGAATCACACCTATAACACCTCTCCAATCTGCTGTATTTACATCTTTTAATGGTAGAGTATCATTTATAATTATTGCACCTTGTTCTGCTGTATAAAACTTTTGTAAAATTTGCCCAAGTGTACTTTTACCACAACCACTTTCTCCAATAATAGCAATACATTCGTTTTGCTTTATAGTAAGATTAATGTTTTGCAGTAATGGGCTTCGCCCTGCAAAACGAAACGCTAAGTCTGTTATTGTTAAATTATTAAATGTTGCTATTGGTGTTACCCCTGTAGACTCTGCTTCAATGGTTGCAAATTCGTACATACGATTAAAAGCAACTTTAGCTTCATTTATGGGTATAGTTATTAAAGCTAAACTAGCTACTGCGGGTAATAGTGTACCCGCTATACCCAAAATAGCCATAAGTTCGCCAAGTTGCATCGTGTTATTATACACTTGTAATGCAGTATAGATTAAAACACCTATTAAAAATAATACGTTAAACCCTCCCGATAATACTGCTAAACGTACTTTAATTTGCCCCAATGCAAAGGCTTTATCTTGAAAGTTACCATAAATAAGTTTGTTTATGGTTTTAAAAATACCTTGTTTATTATTGTTTTTTATGGTGGCTATACCTTGCATAGAACTTATGTAATTACTTTCGCTGTAAGCATAACCTTGCATCACTTCTTTTTGCGCTAATATTATGGGTTTATTAAATTTATAAATTAATAGATAGTAAAACGGCAAACTTAAAACGGCTATTATTCCTGTTTGCCATGAGTAATAAAATAAAACACCCAAAGAGACTAGAGTTACTAAAACATTTATAACGAGTCCGCTTGCTATGGTAGAAATAACACGTTGTACACGTTGCGTGTCGTTAAGTCTTGCAGTAAGTTCTCCTATCTTTCTAGTATCGAAAAATGGTTTTGGTAAGTGTAATAAAGCACTATAAAAACGGTCTATTATTCGGTTATTAAAATCTTTAGATTGCCGTATTAAAAAATAGTCCCTAATGGCAGTAAACACCACTCTTACTAATAGTAAAATAGCAACTAAAACAATACCTGTAATAAGTTTGGTTAGGTTTTTAGAGGGTAAAATATCGTCTATAAGTTTTTGCGAAAATATAGACATAGCCATACCTAAAGTCGCAATACCTAAACCTAACAAAGTACTAAATACTAATAGTTTATAGTCTGGTTTAAGCACATTTAAAAACCATGTTTTTTTGTCTTGTTTTATAGTTTGTACTTTTTTAAAGAGTGCATTTGGCTCAAGAGTTAAACAGGTTTTAGACTGCCATAGCACTTCTAGTTCTGCTTTAGTATAACGTATTATCCCTTTTGCAGGATCACCTATTATAAACGTATTATCTACATAGCCATAGCATACAAAGTAATGGTTTAAGCGGTTATCTATAACCACGTGTAAAATTAAGGGAGCGTTATGGTTTATAATGGCTTGTAAATCGGCTTCGTTCCCGTTGGCATTAAAACCTAAAGTGTTTGCAGCTTGGTATAAACCTAATAAGGTAGTACCTTGTTTAGAGGTGCCACTTAATCCTCTTAAATGCTCTAAAGTACTACTACCTTTATAATATTGTATTACAGATAATAAGCAGGCAACACCACAATCGCTTTGTCCTTGCTGTAATACAAATGTTTGTTCTATATGTTTTATAGATAGCTTCGTTTTCATAACTGTAATGTGTTTAGCTATTAATTTTTAATAAAGCTTACAATAGCTTTAGGAAGTAATTGCCCTTTATGAGACTTTAAAAGCGTTTTGTTTTTGTCGTAGATTAAAAGGTAAGGAATAGATGTAGCATTAAATCTACTAGAAAAAGTATAATCCGTATCATGTAAAAAAGTAATATTAGGTTGATTTAATAAATGATATTGTTTTGCAAATGCTTGTATTTGCGCTATTGGTTCTGTAGATACAAACAGTAGTTGTGTGTTTTTAAATAGTTTTAATTGCTTACTTATGCTTTTAGCTTCATGTATACAATAGTCACACTCGCTATTAAAATAAATAAAAATAGTAGCGGTATCTTTTTTTAAGTTAGTTTGTGTAAATATATTGCCATTTGGTGTTGTAAAACTAAATTGAGGTATTTTTTTTATACGGTTAGCCATAACCGTTTTTTCATTATTTTTTTTAAATACGTTGTAACTTAATACTCCTATTATTAATAATAGAACTATTAAAACAAAACGTTTAAGTTGTGTTTTCATAATTAAGGTATTAGTAAAATTTAGAGTAGGAAAATCTTATGTTATTAATAAAATAACATCTCATTCCATTCCCGTGAAAACAGTAATCTCATCAAGCCCCCTCAATGATTAATCACTTGTTTTGCATTAAAATATGCCACAGCCAATTGCCTACTACTCTCAGCTCATATTAAGGGTTAAAAACATAACACCAACCACCCAAATAACTAAACTAACACCATAGCTACTGGCAATAATATTAAGGCTCTTTTCTGTTTTTATATGTAGCTTTTTACCCAATAAATAGGCTAGAATAAACCAATAGGCAATCTCGAAAAGGTTAAGCACTTGAAAGGGATAAATAAACCAAGTTTCTAGACCATTATAGCCTGTAATGTTTAATGCCGAAAGTGGATAGAAGTTTTGCAAATCGTTTAAACCATAATCTTGTTGAAATACATAAAACCAAACCGTTTTAAATACAATTACCAATAAAAACACAAACTCTGCTTTAACTACCATATTAAATACGGTTTTGTATTTTATGGTTTTATCGAAAAAGAAACAGCCAGCGTCTATTATAGCGGCAATAAGACTTATTTTAAGTAGTAATAGTATGGGTATTATGGCATAACCTACCCAAAGCCATTTACTCTGTTGGTTTAGAGTTTGTTCTAATTGCTCTTGAGTTAATTGCTCTGCTAGAGAGTTTAACAATAAAGTGTCGGTATCTAGTAGTGTTTTAGAGCCATAACCTATGGCAATAGTAAACACTACCAACACTATAAATAGTGTAGTATTTTTCATGTTTTAAGTTGTTCTATGAATAAATTTTTAAACTACCTGTTTATTACGTTATTGCTAATAAATAGGTGTTTTATATTTTAATTATTTTGGATAAAGACAAAAATCATTAATCACTGTTTCTTTCTATTTATACCGTATAGCACCAAGTTGCCTACTGCTAAAATTAAATATCCCGCTACAGAGAAGTATTTATTGTTATAAATATTAAAAAAATCTAAACTTACTAGAAAGAGACCAACAAGTTGTAGTATAACACCTGTATATTTCATTTATAATATTTTGTTTGGTAAAAAACGGTTTCTACTTTACTACTTATATTGCTGGTATTAGTCTAAAATGTACTTAACGTTTTTCTCTTTTATAACGACTAATAATAATGGCTATTTGAGATAGTATGACACAAATACTAGTTATGTATATAGCTGTATTATTTGAATTGAAATAATTATATATTAACAGAGCTAAAGATATAAGTATTATGGGAGTTGTATAGTATTTAGATTGAATTTTCATTTGTTTAAAAAGTGGATGTTATTAGATCATTAAATATACTTCAAAATAAATTTTATGGAGCTGAGTAAATTTTAAACAGCTCCATATTAAATTTACTCACATTCTTGCAAATTTCCTAATCCTCCTATAAACCCTAGTGTGCTAAAAAACAATCCAACTGGATTTAATGTAAATGCAGAGGCAGCAATAGCTGTTATGGCTATCCCTGTACTAAGATACGCATTTACGCAATCAACCCCTCCGTTTAATTCTTCCATTCTTATTAATTCTAATGTTTTCATTATAAATAAATTTTAATATTAATACCTACTCTGTTATTTAAAAAGACTTTTCGGTTTCCGCCTTTGGTTGCTGGCCAGCGTTTTTATAATTCCTACACAGGCAGGAATCTTGTTGTTGTTTCTATTTATATTTTATGTGCGTATACATTCGTCATTTATTAATGGTAACTCTCATTGGTTCTCGATACACTGCGCATGCTTCGCAGCACTCGAACTGACGATTGGGTTACTTTTTTAATGTTATTTTCCAGATAATCGTTTCAAAACCGTTTTTAGTTTCATTTTAGCAAACAATCCTTTTTCCTGTTGCATGCAACGTAAACTGTTTAAATTTAAAAGCATCGTTAAATCTTTATACTCCTTTTGGAATACTACAATTCTAAAATTCATATCACGCTCTACCACTCGCCTACAGTTTTCTATATCTTCCGCATCTAACGGTTTATTGGGTTTGCGTATTAATAGTTTAAACGGTGGTTTTTCGTCTAGATACATTAAGGCGTCCATTAGTGTATTGGTTAAAATAACTTCTGTATTGGTATATTTGTTTAAAAAGGTTTTTACTTTGGTTTTGTAATGGGCATCTTCGCTAATAATAATGCATTGTATTTTTTCCATTAGATTGGTTAAAGTTTTATTTGGTTAAAAATTATTGATTTTGTTACGATGGTGTAAAGTAATGGGCTTTTATTTTGAGGTGCAAAAGAAGTGTGCCGTGATTCTAGAATTACTTGCCTTAATTCTAGAATTAAGGCATTTTTTAATGAGTTTTACATAAAATTTTGTGGAAAATTATTCTGTTACATATCAGAAATCTCTTATTTTTGATTGTACAGCTATTTTGTATCCATGAAACACCCTCAAGCATCCCATTATTTTCATGTAATCGCATTCATCCTATCAACTATTATATGCGGTTCTCTTCACGCTCAACATCGTCAAAAGCAGTCTAAAATAGATTCACTTTCCTATTTAGATTACAAAACGTTAAAAAGTAATATTATTAAAAATGATTCTATATCTTTATTTCAGAACATTTCAGCATATATAAAAAAAGGGAAGAGAAATAACGATACTGCAAGGATATTAAGAGGGTATCGCTTTTACATTGTACATTCAGAAGACAACTACGTTAATATTAAATATTGCGATAGTATGATTAGGCTCAGTAGTGAAGATAATTTCAGAAATAATCATTTTTCTGCCTTATTCTTGAAAGCTATAAACTTGTATAATATTAATAATTATGAAAGCGCCTTAAATAGCTATATAGAACTAAAGAGAATCAATAAAACTAAAGACTTCAACGAAGACTTAGATGTTACATTAGACGTCAATATTGGCACCATAAAAAAACGATTAGGTTATTACGAAGAATCTCTTCAATTATTTTTAAGAGGCTATAATTACCATGTAGGCGCCAAAGAATACGAATATGCAAACCCTATACTACATTCTATTGTAGATACTTATTCTGATTTAAAAGAACAAGATTCCGCTATTAAATATAATAACCTTTTATTAAAACAAATTAATTCTACGAATAAAAAAGAATTATATCCCTATTACTTACTCAGTCAAAGCGTCATATTGTTTAATGACAAAAAACATAGTGAGAGTATTGATTTTTCTAAACAGTCTATTCCTTACTTGATAGATAATAAGGACCCAGGAAATCTAATGTTTAGCTATTATTATTTGGGTAAAAATTATAGCCAGAAGGCAGAGTTTGAAAAGGCTTTATTCTATTTGAAAAAAATGGACTCGTTAGTGCTAAGAACAAATGACATACATCCAACTCTAAAAGATGGATATTATATTCTAATTAATGAATATAAGAAGCGGAAAGAAACACTCAATGAGCTGAAATATATTAATAGGTTACTAAGCGTTGATAGTCTTATTGAAAAAAATTACAAATCATTATCTAAAAAGATATTCTTGGACTATGACAAGCCTAAGTTTCTTGAGTCTAAAGAAAATATTATCAAAGCAATTAAGCAGGATAACAAAACATCAAATACGTTGCTTGCAATTGTAGTCATAATTTCGCTCATTCTCTTATGCGCTTTTGTTTATTTGTGGCGTTTAAATAAGAGAAACCTCAAAAAGTTTAAGCAACTGATTGAAAAAAATATATCTACGAAAAATGAACCAGCAACCAAACCTATAAATTCGGAAAAAGAGCTCAATATCAGTCAGACTATTATTGATGAAATATTATCAAAAATCGAACGCTTTGAAAAAGAAGTAAGATTCATTGATTCCAAAATCACCTTAAATGGGTTGTCTGAAGAATTTGGAACCAATCCGAAATACCTATCTAAAATTATTCATAAATATAAGTGTAAAAAGTTCAAAGATTATATCAATCAGCTAAGAATTGATTATTCAGTTGAGTTAATCCAAAACGATTACGAAAAATATAGTCGATATTCTATCAAAGGTATTGCTAATGAGGTTGGGTTTAATTCAAGAGATTCATTTTCAGCTGCTTTCGTTAAAAACACAGGAATAAGTCCATCTTTTTTTTTAAAGAAATTAAAGAATAAATATGCCTAAATTCTAGAAATCATGCATATTTGGCAAGCACTATTTATAATAATAACACTCAAAAGTTATTAATTTGAATATTATTAATTCAATACACATATAACCATGAAAAAAACATTAGAGAATGTATTAAATTTTAAAAAAGTAACTGTTCTAGATTTAAATCAAATGAATCGTATTATAGGAGGCGTTGGAGGAGACGGTGATGACGATGATAATAGAACTAGAACTGTATCATCTAAAGTGTGTGCTCCAAACGAAGGAGACCAAGACGGGTATTAGAAAAAAACTAAGCCTAGTTTGTAAATAAGTTAGGCTTAGTTTTTATAATGTTTCAAATCGTATCTTTAACAAAATCAATCAATGAAAAACGCCATATTACTCTTAATAATTATAGTCTCATTTTGTTTATATAATTGTAATTCTAGTTCCCAAGAAAACTACATAGCTATAAAAAATCCTTTTTCAAACAAAGCCATTATTGATTCGCTTCCTAAACAAAAAAAGACAAAATTATGGCATCTAAAAGATATTGTTGACGATACGTTAGCAGGAATTAGTTTGGAGAAAGCATATAATACGATTTTAAAGCATAAAAAGACTACGCCAGTGATTGTGGGTGTTATAGATGGTGAAATAGACCCAAACCATTCAGCCTATAAACAGATACTCTGGACAAACCCGCTAGAGATTGTAAATAACGGTATTGATGATGATAACAATGGATATGTAGATGATAGCAATGGTTGGAACTTTTTAGGAAACCATAAAGGCGAATCTGTTATCATTGAAAATTATGAATATGTGCGCATAGTACGAGAATTAGAGAGTAAGGTAATCGCGAACCAATTAGATACGTTAAGTAAAGATTATACACTTTATAAACGTGCCAGAAAAAAGATGGATAAAAAACTTATTTCGACAGAGCGTACTTATCATCGTGTCAATAAAATGATGGATTTCTATTATGAGTCTAGAGAAGCCCTAAAAGACTATTTTCCTAACTATAACTATTCGTATGAAGTATTGAGTCAGATTGATACTACTGGAAATGGCTTATCTAAATATGTCGAGGAGATTCGTTCTGTTCTTGAATATAAAGATACAGATGAAAATATGGTAAGAAACCATAAACGCTACCGAGATAATTTCGAGAAAAAAATCAATATTAATTACACTCCTCGTGACATCATTGGAGATAACCCGTTTGATATTACAGATAGTATATATGGTAATAATCGTATCGGCGACCATTTGGATATTTATACACACGGAACCAGAGTCACAGGCGTTCTAGCAACCACATGTAAAGGTTGTTTAGAAAAAGAAAACCTCCAAGTTCTACCTGTCGTCATTGTTCCTGATGGTGGCAACACACAAGATAAAGATATTGCTTTAGGTATTAAATATGCTGTCAATCAAGGAGCAAGAGTTATCAATATGAGTTTTGGAAAAACATTTGCATTTCATAATGAATGGGTAATCGATGCCATGAAATATGCAGAAAAACACGATGTACTACTTATTGCAGCCGCAGGAAATGGTAACGATAATATTGATACTTCTGAGCATTTATACCCGAATGACCAATATGGTGATGAGCCTGAGTTTTGTGATAATTTATTATATGTAGGAGCTACTGCGCGTAATCTAGGAGCCTCTATAGTTCCCTACAGCGACTACGGCAAAAAGACTGTAGATATTTTTGCTCCTGGAGAAGAAATATATACGACCTACCCTAACAATGAATATAAATATGATAGTGGAACATCACTAGCTGCTGCCATTACTTCAAAAGTAGCCGCACTAATTTTCTCACATTACCCCAACCTAACGGCTAGCCAAGTAAAACATATTATTATGGATAGCGGTGTAGAATATACCTTTCCTGTAAAAACCCCTACACGTAAGGATAAAGATAAAATGACACCGTTTAATGAGTTATCTAAATCTGGTAAAATAGTAAATGCTTATAATGCTTTAATTATGGCCGATAGCATTTCTAGAAAGCACTAATTAACTGTAAAACATAAACTTATTATTTAAATACAAACGCTACTAATTAATAAAATAACTACATGAAATTACTTTTAACACTAACCTTATGTATTGCTTTCACCGCAAATTGTTTTGCACAAATAGCAATAAAAACATACTATGAAAACAATGCTGATGGCCCAGTACTTTATGCCGATAATGGCGAAATATGCGAGATAAGCGTAGAGGTCGTTTTTAAAAAAATTAAAAACCTTGCCCCCGATACTAAAAGTCGCACCTTTGTACTGCCAGCCAACAGTAAAAGGAATAAACTAATTGCCTTAAAGGTTATTAATAAAAAGAAAAAAACAGATATAAAAACCACAACATGGTCTAACTACGGTAATACAACCTTAAAAACTTACGATACTAACTTTAAGTACGCATTACCTTTTACTAAAGGTACCGCATTTATACTATCTCAAGGTTACAATGGTAAAGCATCGCACCAAAACAAAAGTCAATTAGATTTTACCATGCCCGTAGGTACAGCAATAACAGCAATACGCGGTGGTAAAGTAATACGAGTAGTAGATAGCAACAACAAACATTGCCCAACAGAAGCCTGTAAACAATATAACAACTACATAGATATTTTACACGACGATGGTACTTTTGCAGAATATGTACATATAAAACGTAAAGGCGCAAAAGTAAAAATAGGCGATGTTGTTAACATTGGCGATGTTATTGCACTTAGCGGTAATGTAGGTTGGTCTACTGGGCCACACTTACACCTTTCGGTTTATAAACAAGGCATGAGAAAAAGAACTTATGTAAAAACAAAGTTTAAAGTTAATGATGGAGCTACAGCCATTTACTTAAAAGAAAAAGAAACTTATACACGTAATTATTAAGAGGTACAAATAATGATTGGCTTACGCTTATGTTAACAAAACGTCCGTTCGAGTACTGCGAAGCATGAGCAGTGTATCGAGAACAGCATGAGTTTTGAATGTAAAATGATAAATGTAAAAGAGCTCACTCCATTCACAATAAAACGTCAGTTCGAGTACTGCGAGGAACGAGCAGTGTATCGAGAACAGGATGAGTTTTGAATGTAAAATGATAAATATAAAAGGGCTCACTCCATCGACAATAAAACGTCAGTTCGAGTGCTGCGAGGAACGAGCAGTGTATCGAGAACAGGATGAGTTTTGAATGTAAAATGATAAATATAAAAGGGCTCACTCCATTGACAATAAAACGTCAGTTCGAGTACTGCGAAGCATGAGCAGTGTATCGAGAACAACAGGAGGAGCAAATTACGATTAGTTTACTCGAATAAAAACAAAAATAACACTATTAATCAATAAAAAACAACCGCATTAAAATGATGGAACACTTAGACGCTTTTAGTATTGGCTTACTTATTTGGCAATTAATACTAGTATTAGGTTTTATAACGCTTATTTTCTTAGCTATTAAATTATACATTAGATATATGAAATATTTACATGTAAAAACAAAATACCTAGAACAAAAAATGAGAGCCAACAACACATAGTTGTTTTACTCTTTTTTAACTATTAATCTTATTTTTCAACTCTAACCACACAACCATTATGTACTTAATTTGGAGTCTTTTAAACATAACACTTTCTTTATATTTTATATACTTACTAGTAGGTTATGTAAGTAAAGGCAGACGTATTTTGCCTAAAAACAAACTCCTTAAAACGGCAGCTGCTATTCTTTTAATTGTAGGTGTTGCGCAGTTTTTTAAAAACATTACTAAAGAAAACCCCCAAGATACCAAACCATTTATTATAAATGAACGCCCCAAAGGTATAGACAAAAAAAACTTTGGGCATTATAAAGAATCTTTAAAACAGATAACTCTAGAAGACAACGTTCCTTTTAATATTAATGCTACTATACATATTCTATTTTTTGATGGTAAATACATGGCTTTAAATAACACCAGTGGTTTTACAGGACTTGTAAGTGGTTTCGCTTGGAAACAAACAGGGTTTCCATTAGTTCAGTTTGATAAAGACGGGGTAGCCCATTACGATATAGATGGGGTTTTAGAATGGAACCTTTTAGGGATGAACATTTACACAGAGTCTAAAACATTTATAGGCACTTTTAAACTAGATAGTTATAATGATCTAGAGGAGTATAAGGCTAATAAAAAACGTAAAGAGCAACAATTAGTATTAGGCACTTGGGTTAATGAAGAAAATCCTAGAATTACATGGACGTTTACAGAAAATTATACTTGCAACTGGTATACAGCGTCTAAACTATCGGACCGTTTTAATTATAGTTTATCTAAAAACCCAATACAGTGTGGTTATGAGGTAAAAACAGAAGAAAGTGAGCCCTTTACCTACTTAAAACTTACAGATACAAACGAAGATAAGAGCGAATACTGTTATGAGATTTTTGGTGTTAACGATTCTATACTGTCTATAAATTATTTACCCACAAGTAAAATACACCGCTTTAAAAAGCTTAAAAACAATTAAGTGCTACAACGTATTACTAAAAAAAGCAGTTGTCTATAAAGTTAAGCCTTCGTTAAAATCAAACTGGATTCAGTTTCTCATAATCATTAAAAACTAGTTTAATGAGATTCTGAATTTTTAAATTAGCAATGCTAAACCAATTTAGAATAACGCTCTTTATAACTTTATAGACAACCGCTTTATCTTATAGAATAGAGAACTCTAGTTTATAGAACGTAAAAAGGTTTCCATTTTTCGTTCTTGACTATCTTTCATTAACTCCACTTCTTTATTTGTTTTCCCTTCATTTGTTTGAATAAATTTATCAAAAATATGACTTAGATAAATTGGAGAGGTATTATTAGAAAAACTCACAGGGTTATGGCAAGAGAAACAATTAGCCAGATTATTTACACTAATTTTAGATATATCATCTTGAAACGTTTGTGTAAAGGTTTCCATAGTTACATTAGCGCAATTTAAAGAGCCTCTAGCACTAGATCCTGGTGTTGCTGCGCCTATTTTACCACCTAAATCTACTATTTTTTGAGCTTGTTGCTGCGGTGTTAAACTATCTGTATCTATCCATATAGAACCATTATAAAAATAGTTTTTCCAAACGTCTTTAAGTTGCTTTGCTACACTTTTATTAATCTCATCTATATGGTTAAAGTTTGCTGGCTCAGATTGACTTGTATTTTTAAGTACCCCTGCCGAGTTTCTTGGTACGCCATACTGGAATAAATCGTAAGCTTTATTTGGCAATACAGGCTTATCGTCTTTAATAAAGGTAATCCCATCTAGTCCTGTTGTTGTTCCTTTTGCAAATAATAGTTTATTGGTTTTAGAGCTTGCCGAGTTAGCTTTCCAGTCGTAATTTGGTGCCATATCGTTATGCTCGAAAGTAGCCCAAATAAACTCTGGGTGGTTTTCTACAACACCTACCACGTGCATCCCTAATAATGCTACTGTTGTATTGGTAAAGGTTTTACCATCTTTATTAAGCATAGCCGCAGTGGTTGTATAATAATTAGCAAGCTTATCGCTAGCTATAGCCTTTGCATCTACCCATGATACTTTTAACTCTAAAGAGCCTACAGGAAATGTAGCTAAATTATCGGCCTCTAATTTACCAGAAGCTAATGCTATTTTAAAACTATCTGCAGCTTTTAGCATAATATCGCTTGTGTGTATAGAATAATGTACTGTAAAGGCTTTATTAACATCGCTATTGTAGGCTGGGTTGGTTTTTAACACCCCATGTCTAGACCCCGCTTGTATAGTATCGGTTAATACTACATTGGCTCCTGTTTGCTGCGCTACAGGAATCATGGCATCGTTAACTTGCGTAATTTGTTTTTGGTCTAAAAATAAAGGCACCTCTCCTTCTGGTTTGGTTACCCATAAAAACTTTTGGTAAGACCATTGGTGGAATATACAATTTGTTGTAGATTCTACATCAAACGGGCTTCCTTTTCCTTCTTCTGGTGCTGGGGTTTGGCTATGCGGAAACCAACTAGCTTCTGCTAAACATGGTGTTTCTGCTTCGGCTACACTGCCATAAACAGCTTCGGTTTTTAGCTCTTCTACTGGTGCTTGTTTTTTATCTTTTTTACAAGATGTATAACTTAAAGCTAGTACAGCCACCAAGGCTACCCCCTTAATAGTGTTAATTGTTTTTTTCATTGGTATTGGTTGATTTTTGGTTGTTAACACAAATATCCAGATAAACCAATGAAAATAATAGCGTATAAATACCTGATTATACTTCTTAAAAAAATGAGATCGTTTAAAAAATATAAAAAACATCATTCTAAATTATTTGACTTCGCTAATTTAAAATGATGTTTTTTAATTATTATGAGAAACCGAACCCAGTTTGGTTTGACTAAAATATATCTTTATAGGTAACCTTACCGCTCTTAAAATTTCATCTTTTATTAAGTACGTTCCTTTATCCCATTTATTTTTTCGAAAGAAGCAACCATCCCTCTAATTAAAGAGGAACTTAACCCCTGGTGCTCCATCTCGTTTAAACCTTCTATAGTACAGCCTTTTGGTGTGGTTACTTTATCTATTTCTTGCTCTGGGTGGTTTCCTGTATTTATTAGTAAACTAGCTGCGCCTTCGCAGGTATGCATGGCTAATTCTTGCGCTTCTTTAGCATCGAACCCTAATTGTATAGCTGCTTGAGTTGTTGCGCGAATTAATCGCATCCAATAGGCAATACCACTAGCGCAGACTACTGTTGCAGCTTGCATTTGCTTTTCTGGTATAACTAAGGTTTTACCTAACAAATCGAATATTTTACGTGCTGTATTTAGTTTTAATTGTGCTTTTTGATTGCTGCTAATACAGGTCATAGACTTACCAACAGCTATTGCCGTATTGGGCATGGCTCTAATAACAGCGTGTTGCTCTCCTATAACGGCTTCTATTTTAGCTATAGAAAATCCTGTTATTGTAGATATAACTGTATGTTTAGCAGTTATATATTCTTTGTTTTTACGAAGTACAGCTGCTAAATGATTGGGTTGGACTGCAAAGATTAAAATATTAGAATCTTGTATGGCTTTTGCATTATCTGATGTTATTATAACCTGTTTATTATCGCTTAACCCTTCTAAAACATTAATATGCCTTTTAGTTAAGTATAAAGAGGTTACAACATTGTTAGATATTAATCCTTTTGCTATAGATAATCCTAAATTACCAGCACCTATAATTGCTATTTTCATATAAAACAGTGTTTTAAAAGGCTATCTAAAAACGCATTTAAAAACGTCATCCTAAACTTTTTTTAGCTTCTCATTAAAATGGTTATGAGAAACGTAATCTAGTTTGGTTAGACGAGAATTCATTTTTTTTAGACAACTTACTCTATTATTAAGTTTTGTTTATAAGCCGCAAAAGTAGGAAACTTATTGGTGATTATAGCTACTATTTAATAGCAAACGCATTATACCAAAAACTGAAATAGGTCTGGTTTATCGTTTAAATAATCGCCATAAAAATTGTGCAATTTCATTTTTGTAATTAAGGGTTCTAAATCGGTTTTAGATTTTAATTCTACCCCCACTACAGCCGCGCCATTTTCTCTATTTGTTTTTTTAGTATACTCAAAATGGGTAATATCGTCTGTTGGACCTAAAATATCTGCAACAAACTCTTTTAATGCGCCTGCACGCTGCGGAAATTTTATTATAAAATAGTGTTTTAAGTTAGCATGTAATAAGGCCCGTTCTTTAATTTCTGCGGTTCTAGTAATATCGTTATTACTTCCGCTTACAACACATATTACATTTTTACCTTTTATCTCTTCTGCATATAAACTTAACGCAGTAATGCTTAATGCGCCTGCTGGCTCTACGACTATAGCATCTTTATTATATAAGTCTAGTATGGTTTGGCATACTTTACCTTCTGGCACTGTTACCATAGCGTCTAGGTTTTCTTTACATATTTCAAAATTTAAATCTCCTACGCGTTGTACTGCAGCACCATCTACAAACTTTTCTATATGCTTTAGGGCGGTATTTTTGTTATTGCGCATAGATGTAGACATAGAAGGTGCTCCTTCTGGCTCTACCCCAATAATTTTGGTATTAGGCGATAATTGTTTAAACACGGTAGATAGGCCAGACGATAAGCCTCCGCCGCCTACTGGTACAAACACATAATGTATAGGGTGCTGCGCTTGGTCTATAATTTCTAAACCAACGGTAGCCTGCCCTTCTATTACCTTTTCGTCATTAAAGGGGTGGATGAAGGTTTTATTTAAACGTTGACACTCTAATGTTGCTGCATGGTAAGCATCATCGAAGGTATCTCCTTTTAAAACAATAGTAATATAATTTTCTCCAAACATTTTTACCTGCTCTACCTTTTGTTTTGGTGTTGGAGATGGCATGTAAATTGTACCTTGAATTTTTAATAACTTACATGATAAAGCCACGCCTTGCGCATGGTTTCCTGCGCTGGCGCATACAATACCATTTTCTATTTCTGTTGTAGATAGCGACGACATTTTATTATACGCGCCTCGAATTTTATAAGAGCGTACTTGTTGCAAATCTTCGCGCTTAAATAATACGTTACAATTGAATTGTTTTGAATATTGTACGTTTTCTAATAAGGGGGTTACCGATGCCACTCCTTTTAAGTTTTTAGCGGCAACTTCTACTGCTTGTACTGTTGGCCTATATTGGGTGGTTTGTATTTTCATTGTATTGGTGTAAAGGCGAGAACCGCTTCTCGCCTCTTCTTTAATTGCTTTGATCCTGTTCTTTATTTTACTTAAAATAAAATCTAGAGAACACCTATTAAACTATACCCAGTGTCGCATATTCTTTTTTTTTACAAAAAAACTTATTAAATGCTATTTAATTACGCGAGCACTGGGGTATTAGTTTTCTCTTCTGTTTTTATCGTTTTCATTGCTGTCATAGCCGCTCTAAGTGTTTTGCCTATGGTTTCTATTGGGTGGTTTCTTATAGCATCGTTTACTGCAATTAACTCTAAATTATCTACTGCATTAGAGGTAGAGTAAGGTTTACCTATAACTTCTGTAGTTACTGTTTTCATAAAATCTTCTAATAATGATTTACAGGCATGATCGAACAAATAACAGCCATACTCTGCTGTATCTGAGATTACTCTATTCATTTCAAACAGTTTTTTTCTTGCTATTGTATTTGCTATTAATGGTAATTCGTGTAACGATTCGTAATACGCAGAGTCTTCAATAATGCCTGCACTTACCATAGTTTCGAATGCTAATTCTACTCCAGATTTTACAAAGGCTACTAATAGTACACCATTATCAAAATATTCTTGTTCACTAATATGCTCTGGTGTTAATGCCGTTTTTTCAAAGGCAGTCTCTCCTGTTTCTGCTCTCCATTTTAACAGGTTTTCATCATCTTTTGCCCAATCTTCCATCATGGTTTTAGAGAAATGCCCCGAGATAATGTCGTCCATATGTTTTTCAAACAATGGTTTCATAATCTCTTTTAATGTTTCCGATAGGTTGTAGGCTTTAATTTTTGCAGGATTAGAGAGTCTATCCATCATGTTAGTTATACCACCGTGTTTTAAAGCTTCGGTTATTGTTTCCCAACCATATTGAATTAGTTTTGCTGCATAATTAGCTTCTATGCCTTCTGCCACCATTTTATTGAAAGCTAAAATAGCTCCTGTTTGTAACAGACCACATAATATGGTTTGCTCGCCCATTAAATCGCTTTTTACCTCAGCTACAAAAGAGGATTGTAATACACCAGCTTTATGCCCTCCTGTAGCTACGGCATAGGCTTTTGCTTGTTCTAAACCTTTATTTTCGGGATCGTTTTCTGGGTGTACGGCTATTAAAGTTGGCACACCAAACCCTCTTTTATATTCTTCTCTTACTTCTGTTCCTGGGCATTTGGGCGCGACCATTATTACTGTTAGGTCTTGGCGTATTTGCATGCCTTCTTCTACAATATTAAAGCCATGAGAATAGCTTAAAGTGGCTCCTTTTTTCATTAGCGGCATTACTGTTTTAACAACATTTGTATGTTGCTTGTCTGGCGTTAAATTAAGTACCAAATCTGCATTAGGTATTAATGCATGGTACGTATCTACATTAAAACCATTGCTTGTAGCACTAACATAAGATGATCTTTTTTCGTGTATTGCTGCTTCTCTTAATGCATAAGAGATATCTAATCCTGAATCTCTCATGTTTAAGCCTTGGTTTAGGCCTTGTGCTCCACAACCAATAATTACTATTTTTTTACCTTTTAATGCTTTAACGCCTTCCTTGAACTCTGATGCTTCCATAAAACGACATTGCCCTAGTTGCTTTAATTGGTCTCTTAATGATAGTGTGTTAAAATAATTTGCCATTTTTTTATTGTTTATTTTTTTATGTCTTATTAAGCGTTAAATGCTTCTAGCATTTGTGAAATTTCCATTGGTTTTTTTGTAACTGCAATACGTCCTGCACGAACAAACTGCATTATCCCAAAAGGTTTTAATTGGTTGTAAAGTGACTCTATATCTTCTTTCATACCTGTCTTTTCTACTACAAAAAAGGTTTTACTTACAGTAACAATTCTAGAATTACTTGCCTTAATTATTCGCTGTATCTCATCTTCATTAAAAAAGGTATCCGACTTTATTTTAAACAAACAAGATTCTTGATATACGGTTTCTTCATCTGTATGGTAATAGGCTTTTATAACCTCTACTTGCTTTTCTATTTGCCCAATAATCTTTTTTATTTTTTCTTCGGAAAGGTTAACCACTAATGTCCATCTAGACACACCTTCTATTTCTGATACAGAGACATTAATACTTTCTATGTTTATGTGCCTACGTTGAAAAATTGCCGATATACGATTAAGCAATCCTATATTATTTTCTGTATATACAGAGACCGTGTATAATTGTTGTTCTTGTACTTTCATCTTTAATTTTTTTTAGCTTAAACGGATGTCTGAAACGGATGCTCCTGTTGGTATCATTGGGAATACATTACCTTCTTTTTCTACAGATACTTCTAAAAAATACGCGCCTTCTGCTTCCATCATTTCTTTTACTGCTGTTGCTAGGTTTTCGCGTTTTGTTACTTTTTTTGCTTCTATAGCATAGCCTTTTGCTATGGCTACAAAATCTGGATTTTGAATTTCGGTAGAGGCATAGCGTTTTTCAAAAAACAATTGTTGCCATTGTCTTACCATACCTAAAAACTCATTATTTAACACTACTATTTTTACTGGTACTTTGGTTTGAAAAATGGTTCCTAGCTCTTGTATAGTCATTTGGTAACCGCCATCGCCTATAATTGCTACTACATCGCGTTCTGGCGCTGCCATTTTAGCGCCTATTGCTGCTGGTAACGCAAACCCCATAGTACCTAGCCCTCCAGAGGTTATATTGCTTTTGGTTTTATTAAATTCTGCATAACGGCAGGCAATCATTTGGTGCTGCCCTACATCGCTTACAATAGCTGCATTGCCTTTACTTTGGTTATTAATTTCTTTTAATACCTCCCCCATTGTTAAGCCTTCTTTTGTAGGGTGTAAATCGTTTTTAATGACTTTATCGTATTCTATTTGATATAAGTCTTTAAATTTTTGATGCCAAGCTGTATGCTTCTTGTCTTTTAATAAGGGTAGTAATGCTTTTAATGTTGTTTTGGCATCTCCTAAAACTGCGACATCTGTTTTTACATTTTTATCTACTTCTGCTGGATCGATTTCAAAATGGATGACTTTTGCTTGCTTTGCATAGCTTTCTAAATTACCCGTTACACGATCATCGAAACGCATGCCTATAGCTATTAATACATCGCACTCGTTGGTTAACACATTTGGTGCGTAATTACCATGCATGCCTACCATGCCCACATTTAAATCATGAGCTGTTGGTAATGCTGAGGCTCCTAAAATAGTCCAAGCTGCTGGTAGTCCTGCTTTTTCTATAACTGCTTTAAATGCGTCCTCTGCTTCACCTAATATTACACCTTGCCCCCAAACTACTAATGGTTTTTTAGCGTTATTTATTAATTGTGCTGCTGCTTCTACTTGTTCTAAGTTTACTTTTGGTGTTGCTACATAACTTCTTACGCCCTTACATTTTTCGTAAGCAAAATCGAATTCTTCAAACTGGGCGTCTTTAGTAATATCTATTAAAACGGGTCCTGGTCGTCCACTTTTGGCTATATAAAATGCCTTGGCTATAACTTCTGGTATTTGTGATGCTTTTGTTATTTGCTGGTTCCATTTGGTTACTGGTGTAGATATACCAACGATGTCTGTTTCTTGAAATGCATCTGTTCCTAACAAATGAGACCCTACTTGCCCTGTAATGCATACCATTGGTGTAGAGTCTATTTGTGCATCTGCAATACCCGTTATTAGGTTTGTTGCTCCTGGTCCTGAGGTAGCCATAGCTACGCCTACTTTTCCAGAAATTCTAGCATAACCTTGTGCTGAGTGCGTTGCGCCTTGCTCATGGCGTGTTAATACGTGCTGTATTTGGTCTTGAAATTTATATAATTCATCATAAACCGGCATAATAGCTCCTCCAGGATAGCCATATAATACATCTACGCCTTCTGCTATAAGACATCTTACTACTGCTTCGCTCCCAGATATGCGTATCGTATTTTTTGTCTCTTTTGCTGTTGTTGTTATTGTTTGGGTTTCCATAATTTTATGGTATTATTGGTCTTGTATAATAGACCTAGTATTTAGTTGTGTTTTATTTTTTAAAATTCGTCTGTTACGCACCCTTTTGATGCAGACGATACTGTTTTTGCATATTTGTATAGCACTCCTCGTTTAAACTTAAGTGCTGGCATTGTCCAATGTTCTTTTCTCTTCTTTAATTCTTCTTCTGAGACTTCTAACGAAATGGTATTGGTTTCGGCATCTATGCTTATTATATCTCCATCTTTTACCAGTGCAATGGCTCCGCCTTCTTGTGCTTCTGGTGTTATATGCCCTACAACAAACCCATGGGTTCCTCCAGAGAATCTACCATCTGTTATTAAGGCAACATCTTTACCTAATCCTGCTCCCATTATTGCCGCTGTTGGCTTTAACATTTCTGGCATTCCTGGTCCGCCTTTTGGGCCTTCGTAACGTATAACAACAACGTCTCCTTTTTCTACTTTACCGTCTCTTATGCCATCGTTAGCATCGTATTCGCCTTCAAAAACTTTTGCTTTTCCTCTAAATCGCAGCCCCTCTTTTCCTGTTATTTTAGCAACACTTCCGTCTTTCGCTAAGTTGCCATATAGCATTCTTAAATGCCCAGAAATTTTTATTGGTTTTTCTATAGGTTTTATTACTTCTTGTCCTTCTGTTAGGTCTGCTACGTCTAGTAAGTTTTCTGCTATTGTTTTTCCTGTAACGGTTAAACAATCGCCATGTAATAATCCTTTTTTAAGTAAGTATTTTAATACTGCTGGGATGCCTCCTACTGCGTGTACATCTTCCATTAGGTATTTTCCGCTTGGTTTTAAATCGGCTAAAAAAGGTGTAGCATCGCTTATTTCTTGAAAGTCTTTTAATGTAAATTCTATATTAGCTGCTCTTGCTATTGCTAAAAAGTGTAATACGGCATTGGTAGAACCGCCTAATATGGTTACTAAACGTACCGCATTTTCTAATGCTTTTCGCGTTATAATATCACTTGGCTTGATATCTTTTTCTAATAATACACGTATGGCTTCTCCGGCTTTTACTGCTTCGTCTTTTTTAGCATCACTTAATGCTGGGTTAGAGGAGTTAAACGGTAATGCCATACCTAAAGCTTCTATTGCAGATGCCATGGTATTAGCGGTATACATACCTCCACAGGCTCCTGCTCCTGGACATGCTTTTTGTACTATGTTTTGGTATTCTGTTTCGGTCATGGTACCTGCGACTTTACTTCCCCAGGCTTCAAAGGCTGATACAACATCTAATTTTTTTCCATTATGGCAACCTGAATCTATGGTTCCGCCATAGACTAAAATACTTGGCCTGTTTAAACGAATCATAGCCATTAGTGCACCTGGCATATTTTTATCGCAGCCTACCACTGTTATTAATCCATCGTAACTCATAGCTTGTACTACGGTTTCCATAGAATCTGCTATGATGTCTCGTGATGGTAAAGAGTAGCGCATACCTGGTGTTCCCATAGAGATGCCATCGCTCACCCCTATTGTATTGAAGATTAATCCTACTACATCTTCGTTTTTAGTGCCTTGTTTGGTTAATTTTGCCAAATCGTTAAGGTGCATATTACACGGGTTACCTTCGTAGCCTGTGCTTGCTATTCCTACTATAGGCTTATAGAAATCTTCTTTTGTTAACCCAATAGCATGCAACATTGCTTGTGCTGCTGGTTGTGTAGCGTCTTGTGTTACTGTTTTACTATATTTATTTAATTCCATTAGTATGCTGGTTGAAAGAAATTTGATGTGTGTTGTCTTACCAATTTTTGGTAGTGTTTAGAAAAAGTATAGCCTATAGTATCTTCCCAAGGGTTATTAAATTTGTTTCCGTCTAAGGATTCTATTGGCGCTATTTCTGCTGCTGTTCCTGTAAAAAATGCGCCATCTGCTTTATACACATCACTTGGTGTAAAGTGCTTTTCTATTATTACGTAGTCTAATTCTTTTGCTATTTCAAAAACAGTTTGACGCGTAATTCCTGATAATATGTTTCCTAACGGGCATGTATAGAGTACTCCATTTTTTTCGTAGAAAAAGTTTGCTCCTGGCCCTTCTGCCACGTAGCCTTGAGCGTCTAATAATAAGGCTTCGTCGAATCCTTTTTGTTTTGCTTCTCTTGTTGCTAGTATAGAATTCGTGTAGTGCCCTACAACTTTTGCTTGAATATGGGTAGATTTAGGGTTTGGTCTTTGATAACTTGAAGTCATTAATTTTACTTTATTATCTCCTAGGTATCTATCCCAAGACCATGCGCATAATAGTAAATGAGATTTCTCGGCAGGAATTAAGCTCATTTGTTCGCCTTGGTATAACAATGGTCTAACATAGGCGTCTTCTAAATTATTTTTTTGAAGCAACTCGTATGTTAAGCTTGTTAATTCTTCTACAGTATACTCGCACGGAATATGCATAGCTTTTGCCGAATACAAAAAGCGCTCGTAATGTGCTTTGGCTTTAAAAATTTGTGCTCCGTCTTCGGTTTTATACGAACGGATACCTTCGAATACCCCATTTCCATAATGAAGTGTCTGGGCGTACAGACCTGTGGTTGCTTTTTCTGCTGGCATCCAATGGCCATCTAGGTATACTAATGTGTCTTGGTTATAATACATGATTTCTGGTTTATGTGTTCAAAATTAATTGACACTATAATTAATTATTATGCTCTTTTTTTAGTTTCAACTTAATTCAGTTTTAATTTAACTAGCCTAAATTATTAAAAAACAGATTATTAAATATTTTATTTTATTATGTTCATAGTGTTTAAGCGCCATAAAAAAAGCCTGTATCTAAATAGATACAGGCTTTTTATTATATATAATAAGGATCTGTATCAACTCAGGTCGAGTTAATAATGACACTAATTATAATAATGACAGTTTTAATAAAATTCATAATGTGCTGTACAAAAAAAGCCTTCCGTTTCGGGAAGGCTTTTAAAAATTTATTTAAGTTTTATATACCATTTCCCTATCCTTGTGAACTAATCACAATGACAATAATTGAAATGATATTTACTATTTGTTTCTTCATTTGTTGGGTCAAATATGATAATTTATTTTTAATAATTCAATATTATTTTAAAAAATTATTTTTCAACACCAACTTCTTAATTAATTTTACATTTTAGTTTTCAACACTTTAAAGCCTTATTTACACCTAAATAATTAAAAAAATATTACTAAAACAGTTCTATTTTATTTTTCGTCTAGCAGTCGTTCTTCTTTATCTTTTTTAATGGCTTGTTTAGTAATTTCAAATAATTGCGTTTTTATACTTGTGTATTCTTTATAAAAGTCACTCATTGTTTTCACCAACTCTTTATGCTCCTTTTTATAAGTTGTTTCGTCTTTTGTTTGGTTAATTCCATCTAGCATTATTTCTAGATCATTTTCATGTTTTTGTACTATTTTTATTAATTCGTTATTTCGTTTTTGAGAGTTATTAAGGATATCTATAATTTCTACTGTATCTGTAAACTCTTCTGTATTTAATAATTGTGATGTATACGTTTTTACTAAATCTTTAAAAAAGAGATGCTCATCTGCTATAAATAATAATTCGGAAAGCCACTTTTTTGATGCTTCATGCATTTCTTCTGCACTTATCCACTCTATATATTTGGGGCTAATTTGTATTGTTTTCATGACTTTATTGTTTTTTATATTACTCTGGTATTATTAAAAATGGTACTGTTGGGTGAAATCCTATTGTTTTTATTACTGGTTCTTTGGTTATTTTTTCAATAAGGCTGTGTTTATAATTAACCATTGCTAAAACATCTATTTCTAAGTCTTTAATAAACTCTGCTATTTCTTCTGCTTTTTTTGTGTATTCTGGCATCCAGTGAAAGCTATAGTCGTACTCTTTTAAATATTCGGTTAATTTTATTCTATTATAATGCTGAATGTCTTTTAGTTGCTCTTCTTCGTTTATGTGAAGAATTCTAATTTTTGAGTTATACAAATCTGCAAACTCCTTGATAGTTTGTAACTCTCTATCGCTATAAAAACGATTATAATCTGTAGGGAAGGCTATTTGTTTAATCGGTACAAAGTCGTGTTCTTCTGGTACTATTAATACTGGGCATTTCTTTACTTTTTCTAGCAGTGTCACACTATTGCTTCCTAAAAAAAACTCTTTTGCCCCTGTGGCTCCTTTTGTTCCTGTTACTATTAAATTAATATCGTATTTATTTATAGCCGTAGTTATGGCTTTGTACAAATTGTCTGTACTTAACAATGTTTTGTATGTATGGCTTGTATTTATATTGGATTGCTCCATTTGTTCTTTTAACTCAAATAATTCTTGCTTTGCTTTATTATACTTACTAGACACAGTTGTTATGTTTACGGGCAATGCATTTAACACATAAAAAGTACAAGGTTTATTTGCATATAGTTTAAGTGCATATACAATAGCACTCCATGCATTATCTGAAAAATCTGTTAGTAATAAAATATTTCGTTGCATAAGGTTTCCTTTTTAATCTGTTTAAATAAAGCTAATTATTTAACACTAAATAAACGATGATATTTATCAGGCAAAAGCAAAAAACACACCCCGTTATGTACTTTTTGGTTAAAAAACAACTTTTAAAAATTGCTTTTTTTTAATGATTTTAGTCATGTTATTTTCTAAGATGTGGTAGTACCTTTAATATAGAATTTAAACCAATAGATTATGAAAAAAAGAACTCCAATTTCGGCTATAATGACTAAAGATGTTATTACATTAAACCATTCTGATAATTTAGAAACTGCCGAAACTTTATTTAAGAAAAATAATATTAGACACATCCCTGTTGTTAGCGGAGATAAAATTATTGGTATGCTAAGTTATACCGATTTATTAAGAATAAGTTTTGCAGATGCCGTAGATGCCAATGAACAAAATGTAGACACCGTTGTTTATAATATGTTTACTATAGAGCAGGTTATGGCGAAAAACCTAGTTAGTGTTAATACTAATACCACAATTAAAGAGGTTGCCGAAATACTTGCTAAAAAAGAATTTCATGCGTTACCTGTTATAGACAATGATAAGTTAGTTGGTATTGTTACTACTACAGATTTAATTAACTATTTAATTAATTTATTTTAACTAATTATTCTGTTTAATTAAAAGAAAAACGTCTAAAATTAATTTTAGACGTTTTTTTTATGAACTTATCTTTTATTTGGTTGGTATAACCAAAAACGGAGTATTTAAGTGAAAGCCTATTTGATTTATTTTGTTTTTGAAGAATATATTTTCGAAAAAAGAGTGCTTATTATTAATCATAGTTAATAAATTAGTTCTTGCTCTTGATTGAAATTCTGTTATTGTTTTTGGTATATTTTTCCCTTCTACTTCATGATATAAATATGATGTTTCTTTAACGAGTGTTGTTAGGTGTTTTTTATTGTCTTCTTGTTTATTTGTTAATGACTCATTTTGAAAAACATGAAGTATATTTATTCTTGAGTTAAACTGTTTTGCAATATCTATTATGGGCTGTATTTGCTCTATTTTAAAATTAATATTGTAATCTGTAGGAAATAGTATTTCGTGAGGTGCTTCAAAAGAAAATGTATCTGGCACCGCCAATACAGGACATTTAGCGCTTTTAAACACATGTACTGCATTAGAGCCAAATAGTATTTCCTTTGCTCCTGTAGCTCCTTTAGTTCCCATTACAATATAATCTATAGTAGCATCTTTATTTAACTCATTTATTTCACCTATTAATGTATTAAATGAGGTTATTTCTATAAAATTATGTTTTAAATTATTATGTTCTTTTTTTATTCGTGCTTTAACTTGTTTTAAGCCATTTATTGCATTTTCTTTTATTATATCCTCTAAATTAGATTGCGCTGCGCTTATTACAATTTCATTTAAATTATAAATTACTGGCGTGTAAGTATTTAATAAATAAAATTCACAAATTTCATTTTGAAATAATTGCAATGCAAAATCTATTGCATTCCATGAGTTTTCAGAAAAATCTGTTGGTAATAGTATTTTTTTCATAATTATTTGAATTCATTATAGTTATCGTCTTCTATTTTGCATTACTAAAAATGGAATCTCAACGTTAAGGGATAATTTATCTACTGTAGATTGAAATAAAAAATCTTCTAAAAAAGTGTGTCTTGTATTAACCATAACCAGCATATTTGCCTTACTTTCATCTATGTATGTAAAAATGGCATTTGCTATATTTTTGTTAGCTTTAGTTATAAAATTTAAATTGTTTTTACATAATTCTTCTTCAAGAAACAATCTATTATCTTCTTGGCGTCGTGATAACTTTGTTGTTAAAGAGACATGTAAAAGGTCTATACTTGCTCTAAAAGGAGAGGCCATTTCGCAGAGTAATTTTAACTCTCTTCGTTTATAAGGAACCATATAGTTTGTAGGAAAAACCACTTGTTTTGGCTGTACATATTTATAACCTGATGGTATTGATAACACTGGGCAGTTTACATACTTTAAAACTTGTAGTGTATTACTACCAAAAGCGTATTTTTTATTATTAGTTTTACCTTTGGTTCCCATTACAATAACATCAATATTTTTCTCTTCTGTTATTTCATCTATCTCGTCTATTAATGTATTGTATGCGGATATTACTTTATAGTTATGCCTTGGGTTAGGAGATATTTGTTTAACATTCTCTAGAAGTTGCTCTAGTTGTTCTCTAGAGTGTTTCGCTTTTTGTTCTATAATATCTTCAAATACCTCTGTACTTAGCAGCTCTATGCTTTTATAGACCTCATCTTGATATGTGTGTAAAAAATAAACATTAGATTTTTCGTATTTAAAAAGTTCTAATGCATATTTTACAGCATTCATTGCATTCTCAGAGAAGTCTGTGGGGATTAAAATATGCCTCATAATATCGTTGTTTTTATATTATTATTAGTCATGATTTTTAATTTCTATGAATAAGGCTTAAGTATCGCTTTGCGTTTTTCTAGTTGTTTTTTTAAATCGCTAATTGTATTCTTAACTGCTAGTTCGTAGTTTTTTTCTTTAGAGGATGCAAATATTCTTGGACCATTTAAGCTCAGCTCCATTTCACATATTTTACCTTCTTTTTTAGAATCATTTTCTTTTTTAAAGAATACATTAGCACTTATAAGCCAATCAAACTTTTCAAACAATTTATTTAAGTGTTCAATAGTATAGTTACGCATTGATTCACTCGTTTTCATATTTACAAATTGGATATTTGTTTTCATCTTACTTTTTTTAATTACATACTTAAAGTTAAGTGTAATTACATAAAATTAAAATGACATATATCAGGCTTAAAACCATCATTATTAACTTTTTAAAACAAAAAAAAAAGGAACATAAATATATTCCCTATCCTCTTAATTAAAGTAATAGTATTATTTATTCATGAAGGACTAAAAATGGGACATCTGTATGGTAGCTAATTTCCTCAACTGTTGGATGAAATAATATTTTTTGGAAATAGTTTAAGTTTTTTGCCACCATTACTATCATATCTATATCTCTACTTTGCACGAAGCACTGTATAGCATCTTCGACCTTTTTATTTGTTAAAAAGTGAAAGCTACTTGTGTGTTCGTTAAAATAGTCTTCAAGTAATTCTTTATTATTTTGCTGACTTGTGTTAAGGTTTACTTTTTTTCTACTAATATGTAAAACTCTTAATGCGGCTTTAAATGTGTTTAGTATTTCGGAAATAGGGTTTAATAATTCAATATTATATTGTAGAGCATAGTCTGTAGGGAAGGCGATTTCTTCTGGTATTTTATAGGTTGTGTTTTCTGGTATTACCAACGTATTACATTGTACTTTTGTTATAATATTTCCTGTATTACTTCCTACAATGTGTTTTTTTAGTCCAGTTGCTCCTTTGGTTCCAACAACAATAATATCAATTTTTTTTTCTTCTACCTGTTGTCTTATAGATTCTGTAAAAAAATTATTATCTATTAGTGTATAAAATTTGTGATTATTGTTTTTTGAAAATGTTTCAGAAATACGTTTTAATGTTTTTTTAAGTTTTTCTTTTATTGGCTCTTCATAAGTGACACTTATTACTGGTTGCGAAGTAATGTAAGGTGTATCATTAACCGCTAAATTAGTTAAGCGATTAACGTGTAATATATAAAAGTTGCACTTTTCATTGCTAAAAAACTGGAGTGCATATTTTATAGCATTCCATGAATTTTCGGAAAAATCTGTTGGTAATAAAATATTTTTCATTTAAAATACATCTTTTATATAAACAAATGTATTATTAAGGTGTGCTGAAAAAAATGATATTAATCATATATATAGAATAGGGCTACTCTACATGTTGTAATTTTTCTAAATCTAAAATTTTAATGTTTCTTCCTTCTATATCTATAAGTCCCTCTTTTTTAAAGCGAGACATGGTTCTAATTAATGTTTCTGTCGCAATACCTGCTACACTGGCTAAATCGTTTCTAGATATTTTAATAGCCTCACCTGGTTTTCTATCTAATTTTTCAGCAAATTTTAAAAGTGTTGCTGCTGTTTTTTTATGCACCGAGCTGTATGCCATTTGTAATAACTGCTCTTTAACTCCTGTTAAATCGTTTGTTAATAGTTGAATAAGTTCTAATGCTACTTTATGGTTAGTATTAAGTATTGTTTTCAATTCGCTTGTTGCTATCCCCACTAGTTCACAATTTTGAATTGCCGTTGCTGTTTCTTGGTATGGTAAGCTTTCTGTAAATGAGGTATAGCCAAATAAATCGTCTTCTTTATGTAAGGCTGTAGTAAGTTCTTTACCTTGCTCATCGAATTTATAACATTTTATAACGCCTTTACTTATTAAGTAAATATAGTTAGAGTGTTGCCCCTCGGTATATATTTCGCTTCCTTTATTAAAATTAAAAACTTCTCCATTGTCATCAAAAAAGTTTTTAAGGTCATTTAGTGTACGAATCTCATCTGTATTTTCTTCTGCAGATTCGGGTGTAGTTTGCTCCTTTAAAATAGCCACTTTTGCTATACGGCTTTCTATGGCGCTTACCAATTCGTCTTCGTTAAATGGTTTTGTTATATAATCATCTGCACCTAAATTCATGCCCATACGCACATCCTGTCTTTCTGTTTTTGCAGATAGAAATATAAACGGAATATATTTGGTTTGTGGTAAACTTGACAAAGCTTTTAAAACACCATACCCATCTAATTCTGGCATCATGATATCGCTAATTATAATATCTGGCAGACTATTTTTTGCCACTTCTACCCCAATTTTCCCATTAGGTGCTGTTATTACATTATATCCAGATAATTCCAGTAATTCTTCTGTGTTTTCTCTTAAAACGGCATCATCTTCTATTAACAATACTTTCTTCATGAGTTAGCTTTGTTTGGTATTTTTATTACAAATGTTGATCCTATATTTTCTTCACTAGTAAAGCTTATAGAGCCTCCTAAATTCTCTAAATGCGATTTTACAATATTTAGACCGATACCTGTTCCTTGTGTTAGTAACGCATTTCCTGCTCTAAAATAGCGATTAAATATGTTTTTTTGTTCACTTTTTGGTATTCCAATTCCATTATCGCTAATAGTAAAGATGGTTACTTCTTTGTTTTGTTTAACTTTAATACTTATTGTTGTGTGCTCTGGGGAGTATTTAATAGCATTATGCACTAAGTTAGATAAGGATAACTCTACTGTTTTTTCGTCTTGAAAAAGCGATAATTCATCTATATCATCTGGATAATTAATATGCTGTCCTTCTTTTAAAAGCATATTGCTATTGTACACTACTTCGTTTACTACTTTACTTATTTTAAATTCTGTAAACTTATAGCTTATTTTTCCTGTTTCAAGTCTTTCTACCGATAAGAAATCGTTTAAAATATTATTTAAATAATTTACTTTATCGGTAACTGTTTTTATATGTTTATCTCTTTTTTCTTGTTGCTCTGTTAGCTTATACTTGCTTAACAACATTGTAGAGGTTAAAATACCACTTAACGGTGTTTTAAATTCGTGAGAAACTAAGGATAAAAATTTTGTTTTTAACTCATTAAGCTCCTTTTCTGTTGCTAACGCTTCTTTTAAATCTCTTGTGCGCTCTTCTACTGTTTTCTCAAGGTGCTGTGTATAGTTTTTTCTCTCGGTAATATCTATTACTAAAGCCATTACATATTTTTTATCGTAAATTGTAAATGGGTTTAAACCAGCTTCGACAGGAAATATTACACCATCTTTTTTTACTCCAAAAATATCGCGCCCTTTACCCATTTGGCGCTTTTCTTTATGCCCTATAAAATTTTTAAAATGCTCTCCGTGATTAGAGTGGTAATTTCTAGGAATTAAAATATTTAATGGCTTACTTATTAACTCTTTATTATCGTACCCAAACAGTTGCTCTGCAGACTCATTTACTTCTACTATGTTTTGATTTTCGTCTACAATTATAACCCCCTCGGAAACCGCTCCTAATAAAATATTAAAAACATCTTGATCTTGTTGAAACATATCATTTACTTCTAGGCTATAAAGATACTCAATACTAGTTGATTTTATTAAGATTTTACGCCTAGAAAAACTGATTTATATCATTCTTAATTTATAATAAACAGTATAACTTTACTTTATTATACATGTAATAAAAATTATTATTTATGCTTTTTTATACTCCTTGTAAAGTTTTGCTATTTTATTACAGTTTTATACATAAGGTTACAAAAAAGGATTCATTTATAAACAATAGGTGTAAACAAAAAATAGATGTTGTTATTAAACGGTTTTTAACTCCTCTATGAAAATATTTAAGTATAAGATTCTGTAGTATTTGCAACTGTTTTGATAGTTTTATTACCTTTAAACAAAATAATAAAAAGCACATATTATAACTGCTAACATTATTACTTTTTAATTATTCTAGTTCAAAAAAATGAATTAATTAATGTTAGTGACGTTTTAGTATTGATAAAAAAACATTAAAAATGAAAAGCAATTTTAACGCTATAATTAATTCTGAAACTCCAGTTCTTATCGATTTTTTTGCTACATGGTGTGGACCATGTAAAACTTTAGCTCCCATATTAGAGCAAGTAAAAGATGAGCTAGAAGATCGTATAAAAATTATAAAAATAGATGTTGATAAAAACCAACCGCTTGCAGCAAAGTACCAAGTAAGGGGTGTACCAACTATGTTACTTTTTAAAAATGGTAAACAAGTTTGGAGACAATCTGGGGTGTTACAAAAAGACCAATTGATACAAATTATAAAATCGCATTAACCATGAGTACCCACATTAATGCCAAACAAGGGGAAGTTGCAGAAACAGTATTACTCCCAGGAGATCCTATGCGTGCTAAATGGATTGCTGAAACTTTTTTTGAAAATCCAATTTGTTACAATGAAGTACGTGGTATGTTTGGTTATACTGGTACTTATAAAGGTAGGCGTATATCTGTGCAAGGTACTGGAATGGGAATTCCATCTACTTTAATTTACTGCCATGAATTAATTAATAATTACGGTGTTCAAAACTTAATTAGAGTTGGTTCTGCTGGTTCTTACCAAAAAGACGTTAATATTAGAGATATTATTATTGCTATGTCTGCCTCTTCTACTTCTGGAATAAATAATTCTCGCTTTATTAATGCAGATTATTCACCAACTGCAAGTTTTGAATTATTTATGAAAGCTGCATTATACGCCAAAGATAACAACATTTCTATTAAAGCTGGCAATGTGTTATCTGCCGATGAGTTTTACGAAGATGACTTTAACAACTATAAAAAATGGGCCGATTTTGGTGTGCTTTGCGTTGAAATGGAAACTGCTGGTTTGTATACTATTGCGGCTAAACATAATGTAAAAGCATTATCTATCCTTACCATATCCGATTCACTTGTTACTGGGGAACACACTTCTTCTCATGAGCGTGAAAGGTCTTTTAATACCATGGTAGATATCGCTTTAAGTACTTTATTTTAACTTGGAAATAGTATAAAAAGGGACTTTATCTGCTATAGCATATAACTTGAAAAAATATTTGAAATTTATAAATAGAACTATAAAAAGTGAGGCAGGCACTCAAGTTTCTATTATTAAACAAAACGACATGTTTTTACAACGTGTAAGCGTCTTTTTAAAGGATCTAAAAATTTAACTTAGTTTGTCTTAAAAAACACAAAAGCCTCTTAAAAGAGGCTTGTAGAAAATTATTTTATGTGAAATTATAGGCTTGTGCAACGGTTACCATTGTTGTAAAACGTTTTTTATTCTTTGTTTTTGATAAGTTCATTTCCATAATATAGAACAGATAAACTAATTAAAAGACAAGGGAATAATCCAGTTACAAATCCAGTTGGAAATCCGTGTTTTGCCATTACTAAAACAAAATATGCAATATAACCAAATCCGAATTTGAGCATTCTTTCCATTCCGCTCATTTTCTTTGTCATTACGACTATGAAAAATGGAAGAAACACACTTAATAAATATCCTCCAAACACGCTATTCATATTTGCGTTTGAATCTAAAGTCAGAAAACCGATAATTCCCATTAAAACCATATTCAGAGCTATGAGAAAAAGTCCATTAATTATTTTCGTTCCAATATTTTTTTCTCGAGTAGAACTTTCTGTTAAAATCAATTCTTTTGAGTCAATCTCCAAAACTTCACAAATCAAATTAAGGGTTTTACCTCTCGGTTCACTTTCAGAGTTTTCAATTCGTTGAATAGTTCTTAAGTTTATTTTTGCTTGTTCAGCCAATTCCTCTTGAGTCAATCCTTTAATTTTTCGTGTTTCACTTATTTTCTTTGCAATCCAATTCATTTGTTTGATACTTTTATTTGACTCTAAAAGTAGTATTTTGGTTAAAGTTTGATAACGGTTTTCCTGTGATTTTTATATGACATTTGCTTTGTCATTAAATGTCGTAAAGTTTTTTTTCAAATGTTTTACAACGTCTAGTGTATGAGTAGTAGCGGATTTCTACTCACTAACCTTTCGGTTTTGCACTGACTTTTGTTTTATGTTTATAGTTACGTTTTATCTCTTAAACCGCTATTACTTATACATCTTGTGCATATTGCACAACTCTGTTTATAAATTATGTATAGACAACAGTATGTCCACTTACCATACCGTTGTCTATACATAAACTCAATACTTTTGTAAATACCGTTTCGAAGATTGCTTCTGGAAATAATTGACGCGTTCTACTTAATGTCGAATGCCAAGGTAAGCACTCATCGATATCGTAGTCTAAAAAATAAAGA
>NZ_JBSHNT010000118.1:0-23345 GCF_053601615.1 Pontimicrobium sp. MEBiC06410 | reverse complement strand
TGAAACTTGGTATAATAGAAAAAGATTACACACGGCTTTAGGCTTAAAATCTATTGAAGAATTTGAAACAGAAATGAACAATCAAAAATTAGCAGCATAATCTCTCTTCTTTTTGTCCAGTTTTTTGTTGCAAGTCCAGTTTTTCAAGTATTCATTTTCTTGCTCAAGTAATTGAATATATGTTTTTGCATCTTCATATTCTTCTTTCAGCTTTCCGTAATCGTTAAATAATTTTTCTGCTTCTTTTTCGCAATTTTCATGTACTATTTTACAATTTTTCAAATTATTAGATTGATTACAGTTCATAAGTAAAACTAATAAGCTTAATATTACTTGCTTCATATTTTGTAAGATATTTTAAATAGAAGTATTCTTGGTAATATAAAAGTTTTTTGATCAGAAATCAAAAAACTAGAAAATGAGTTACGCTGTTTAAATCTTACATCAAATATGTTATTAGCCGATAACTCAAATCCCCAAGGACTATCTGTCATTTGATAGAATAATGATGTATTTGCAGTATTAAATTTATTAGAAACACCAACTGTTTTATTATTATATAATTCATAACGATAATCTATGTTAAAAATAAAATCATCAAAAAAATCATACTCTAAAAAAGCTGAAAATAAATCTGTTTCAAAACGAGATGTTACACCAGAACTGTAATTCGATATAGACTTATTATAATTTAAATCAATATTAGGAAACTCTTTAAATTTAGTTTTTACTCCACCTCCAAAGGAATATGTTTTAGAGGAATTTGCGATAAGTTGATTGTTTATTGGGTTATCATAGTCAGAAAATGAAATATTAGCGTTTAAAGAGAGTTTATAATTACCAATTCCTTTTCTAAAACTCCCGTTAAAACTAAACACTTTGTCTTCAAAGTTCCCCAATACTGGAGAAGACACAAAATCAATACCATTTAATGTCGTTATATTTTTAATATTTTCTTCTTTAATTCGATAATTTGCTGATAAACTGTAAAATATGTCTTTGAAGAGATTGAAACGGTAATAGCGTAAATTAATTCTATGATAAAGTTGATTTTCTAAATTTTCATTTCCTCTGTAAATACTATTAAAGTTAGCAAGCGTAAAACGATTAGCAAATTGAAAAATTCTAGGAAATCTGCTAAGTAAATTATATTTTAATTTTAGTTTTTTCTTATTACTAAATTCAATATCAGTTACAAGTTCTGGTAATAATAAGGATTTGCTTTTGTTTAGTTCACTCTCAAATTGTTGTAAATTCCATCTATAATCATGAAAAAAAACACCAGGCTTAAATGTTACTTTACCTCTTTTTAATTTATAATGTACTCCTATATATTTATCACTAAAATCTAATCTTGTATCGTTATTAAAATTTGATGAAGAAAAGCTATTTATACTTTCATCTTCCAAAACTTGAAATTCATTTGTTTTTAAACGATCATAGACATTATCAAGACCTAAAGTAAAGTAAAGATGATTAAAATTATTTATAACCCAATAGTGTTTTATCGCTACATCTATAGTATTAGATTGAGAAAAGTTTACTTTGTTAATATTAAAGATATTCTGATCTATTATGGGGATTAAACCTTGAAGAATACTTGTATTAGTAATCCAATTAGTATTTGGTGTTGCTTTTTGATATTGATAATTAAAAATAGCACTCGTAGTGTGTGTCTTATTAAATTGTTTATGCCACTGTACTTTTTGTTTTATTGAAACATTATCAGCATTAATATTAGTTTGGATAGTATTATTATTTTCAGAAGAAAAAGTATTAATATTTCCTTTTGAAGTATTACGTGATGCCTTGATATATGTTTCTAAGCTTGTAAAAGTATTAATATTAGGTTCTATTTTAAATTTTAACTTACCAATTCCAAACTCACTCTCTTGTTCTCCTGTAGTATTTCTATTTTCTAAAAGATTCTCATTTTCATTAAGAGAATAATTATTAATTATTTCTTGTTGCTCTGTGCTTTTTGTTTTAGAAAAAATACCATAACTGATAAAATCTGTTGAGGCATTTATTTCTTGAGAAAAACTCAAAGCTCCAAAATTATTTTTATTTGCAACAAAATCGCTATTAGATAAGAACTTTGCAAAATCGTCATTTAATAACGAAAAGTAACTTTTAGCATCATTAACAAGTTTACTCCTACCTCCTTCAAAATCAATATAGTCTTTTACAGTAAATGATTTTTTCCCTGTATTATTAATATCTCCTATTACATTAACACTCCTTTTTGGGCTGTAATAATATAATGAGGGGTGAATTACATGACGATTTTCAACACCTAATCCAGCTTCAATATCACCGAAAACAAATCTTTTTTTATCCTCTTTAAGTAATATATTCATTGCCATTTCATCACTATCCGATAACCCTTTTAAAAAGCCTACCTCATGATAGTCATCTAATACCTCAATTTTATCTACTGCATCAGCTGGAATATTATTGACCGCTAATTTACTATCGCCAGTAAAAAACTCTTTATTTTCTACAAGTACTTTGGTTATTTTTTTTCCTTGTACTCTTACGTTACCAGCTCTATCCACTTCAACTGCGGGTAATTTTTTTAAAATATCTCTTAGTTTCCTTTCTTCTCCTGTAGTAAAAGCATCTGTTCTATATGTAATAGTATCTTTTTTTACTGTCACAGGTGGAGTATATTCTAGTTCGACCTCTCCTAAAGTTTCTAAACTCTCTTTTAAGATGAAGTTTTTTATTATATCTTTTGTTGCTGTGATATTTAATGAATCTGGAACATAACCTAGATAAGTAATTTTTATTTGATATTCATGATCTTTTTGGAGTGTTAACTTATAATTTCCTTGCTCATCAGAAATAGCAAACGCTAGAGAAATATCTTCTTTTGGCTCCGCTATGACATTAGCATAGGTTAAGGCTACTCCTGATGAATCTATTACTTTTCCTTTTAGTGTAATCGTTTGAGCATCTAATAAAAAACAATAACAACAACTAATTAAAATGAGAAATATTCTTGTCATCATTAATTATCTAAAATGTTAATCTAGTTTTCTTACTTGTTTTAGTGATTCTAATCTAAATTGTTCTTTACTAAGAATAGTACCTTTTACTGGCTTTTCTACAGAAACTTGATTCTCCTTAAAAACTATTTTTGATGCTATAAAGTAATAACTTCCAGCTGTTTTCTCTAAAACAAGACCAGGTAAACCGTCAAATCCTGCTGGTCCATATGAGAAGTTAATTTCTGGAGTAAACCAAACTGTTATTGTTTTTATACTTTTTTTAGTCTTTTTTCTACTAATTGGAATTTCAACCTCATAACTTGCTGTTGCTTTATAGCAAGTATAGCCACTTATTGTTTTCTTTTCATTGGTTATTTTCCATTTATATTCATTGGTTGATGATTTAATAAGATACTTCTCATTATTAAAAGGAGAAACAACTTGATGCAATTTCTCTTTATCTTTTATACTTGTGTAATATACTCCACTACCTCCCCCACGAGAGATTAAAAATTTATGCTTTCTATTCGCATCATTTTCCATGCTTGGGATGTATTCAAATATAGCCTCATTTTTGTTTCCAATTAATTTATATTCTATTCCTTTGTATATTTCTGGTGCTGTACTTGTAGTATCCCTATAGTTCTTGTAAGCCTTAACATAAGTTACTTGAATACTCTTGTTATTTTGAGAAAAAACTATTAACGGAAATATTACCCAAACAATAATATTAAAAAAGTCTCTCATGCGCTTATTTTTATTCATAAATTCAAAATTAATCAATTATTCCTATGATTTTATTCTATATACATATTTATTTAGAGAACAAGAATATGTATAATAATATTCTTGTTCTCTATTTTAGTTTAGCAACCGTTACCAGCACATGGTAATATCACTAACTCATCTCCAGAAGCTTCAGCATCTAAACACCCCTCGTAATAAAAATTGAATGCAGAATTCCATTCTTCAGGATCGTATAATTCACCACTTGTATTCATTTCATCTAATGCTTCAGAGTAAGCAAAATCGATACATATATCTCTTTTTTTTACTGTGGTTTGATTAGCGAAACTAATACTAGACATCAATAATAATGCCGCGCAAATTGAAAATACTTTTTTCATAATAAATTAAGTTTAAATTAGACCTACTCTTCTAAGATTTTCGGTTTCCTCTTTGTTATGCAATAACATCTTTTTCAAGAAAAATATTGCATATAAAACAATCAAAAAAACATACAATTAGTAAGTTTTTTTACTCAAAAACTGTTTTTAAATAAACCCTTTTTTTCTAGCTTTTATAACTAAATCTCGATCACTATTGTTTTTAATCTTGAAAGAACTTTTAAGGAGTCGTTTTCTCTTTTCAATCCCAGCTCTCGATAAAGGAATTATCTCCGAAAGTTCTTTCATATTAGAACCATTAGAAATTTCTACAAGAATACGAATATCTATTTCGTCTAAAACAATAGGATTTGAAGCTTTATTTCTTAATAAATTAAGCACAGTTTTACTATAATCAGGTTCATTATTAATTATTACTTTTTGAACAGTATTAACAATGTCATTAAAATCTATATCGCTTTTAATCAGGAATCCTTCAGGGTTTATACTTTTTATAATATTATTAAGCCTCAAATTATCCGAAAGACTTGTACAAATTATAATTTTAGCATTAGGAAACTTTTCTCGGATTAATACCCCAATTCCTTCTCCAGAAACAACACTACTTCTACTAGTTGAAGGTAAGCTTATGTCAAGAAATATTAAGTTAGGACTATCACGAGAAGATGTTCTTTTTATGTATTCTATTGCTACATCACAATTGGCTATTTCCATACTAGAAAATAAGACGTGATTATTGTCTTTGCTAATCTTTTTTAGGACTTCCAAATATGTTTTAATTATTATTTTATGATCTTCAACGATGAGTACATTAAGGGGAGGGTTCATAAATTATGGTTATTGCTTGAGATTAATAAAACGTGTGAATATTTTAATTAGTATATTTTTAACATTATTTTTCTTTCAAATAGTAATTATTTCTTTAGTAAATGTAATTACCAAATACACTAAAAACAAGATAAGTAGATCGATATATACAAATATCAATCTACTTATAATTATTTAACATCAATATTCTAAGTAAAAGTGATATTAAGTTCAGAAATAAAAAACTTATATTGAGTAAGCCTATCTTTACGTTGAGGGAAAGCAATCTATTCTATAGGTTTCTTTTTATTTCTGTCTTTAATTTCCTTCATCCACGTATAGAATGGTCGATTGTTATCACCACGTATTGCAGAGAGATACCACTTTCCATCGGTACTTTTTTTAAAAACAAAAACACAAGTATTAGTTTTAGTATTATTCTTATTATAATTACCATTATTATACATCTCTTTATATGCTAGTGTTGCATAGATAGATAGTGTATAGTCATCGACTATTTCAATCTGTCCGATTTCGGTAAGTTTAATATTGTTCATGCTCGCTCGATGTTTGGCTCCATAACCGTTATCAAACGTAGTGCTATAACTGTCGCTTAACTCTATAGTATTTGCTCTTATCCAAGCTTCCATTTGTGATTGTTCTAAGTCTTTTTCTGTATTGGTGTTACATCCTGTAATTACAATACAAAGTATTAGTAGAATCTTTTTCATAACTTCTATTCTTTAACTATTATGACATATATTATTGCCCTACACGTTTACGTTTAGCCTTAATTTGCTTTGAGATTTGCTCCATTTCTCGTGGATCAATCTGGCGTGATAGACTTTCCATGGTTTCGGCATAATATGATTCCAATACCTTAGCTATAGGGTTATAAATTCCAACGTCTTGCAATATTACTGCGTCTGTTAACCTACCTCTTGAACCATCAAAATGCCCAAAACTACTTACAGCAACAGGTTTACGTTCTAAATCGACTGTCTTCTTCCAAAACTTCTCGCCATCAATAGGGTCGGTTGCGGTAATGATGATACGCCCTTTGTGATAAAAAGTACCCGCAAGCTTATAACAGGTCTTACACGCTAATTGTGTTCCAAAACTTGGGTCTACTCGTTTAAATGTGCCTTGTTCGGTGAGTATTTCCACTTCTATTTCAAGGGCAAAGTCAGAATTTAATTTATCTCCATATACCATTTCATCCCTCGTCTTATATGGTCCTTTTATTTTAAAACCATTGGCATTCAAGGTTTCTTCCAAGTCATCTGCCATATTCCCAACAAAGCTTGAGTAGGGTTCAACAAGATTGTTATCCTCGCCATCAGAGTATACAGGGTCAATGATAGCGATAGAAAGACTCTTCTCTGAAATTTGTACCCGCTCTTCAGGGGTATATCCGAACTTAGGATTATACTTCGCTGGAGCGACTTGTTTCACACTTCCGCATCCAAAAAAGAAAAGAAGTGAAAAGGTTAAGGTAAATAGGTAATGTTGTTTTTTCATAATTATTGAATTTTGTTACTCTCTGGCTCTGGAGAGTGTTTGTACCGAGCCAATTGGAGGGTAAATATAAAAAATAATTTAAAATAGACCTATATATAAGGCTTTATTTATAATGCCTTTTTGTTTTATTCTAACTAATACCTTTAAACTCTATTTATAGATTGTTTTACTATATGAAGTATTCAGATGAAAAGGAGGTTTTTAAACAATTCGGTCAGAGGATAAAATTTCTACGTAAAGAGTATAAGTTATCCCAATCCGCATTAGGAGGTAAAGCTGATGTTGAAAAATCAACAATACAAAGAATTGAAAAAGGAGCAAACGTAACCATGAGAATTATGGTTCAACTTGCTAATGCTTTTGATATGTCTTTATCTGAATTATTAAAAATTGACGAATTACAGAATCTTAAAGATTAATATTAATCATTAAATTTTCCCTACAATGTATTATGGTTTTCCGTAATGGAATGCCTTTATGTTTTCTTAGAGAATTATGCAAATGCATGCATGACTAAAGTTGTTAAACACTCTAAGCCTGTACCCCCAATAAATACCTATAACTATTCTCGACACATGCTAGAGTTTTCTTATTAGTTGAGTTATAAATAGTTTTTTTCCATTCTTAAAAATAGATTTCCCCTTATTCGTAGACCTTTTCTGTGAAAAAAGTCTGGTTTTCACTGCGCTTTTTAGAAGCTAATAACCCTCACTATTTTTGAGCAGATTGTTCTGCGTGGGACATTATTTATTAACCCTCCCTTATCTAAAACTGAAGCTGAGTTTTAGATATGGGATTAATAATTAATTCCCATGAAAAGAGAAGTAATTAAATTAGTAATTGTAGCGTTAATTTTCAATAGCCTATTTATAACATCTTGTTCAACAGATGATAGCTTAGAATATCAAATTGATACATATCAAATAAATTTGGAAAATGATTATTTGGAAAATGGAACAAAAATAATAGACTCAATCTATAGCAATTCAGAACACCAAAATGAAAATTCCATAATTGATTTAGATTATGAAGATTTAAAAAGTCAATCTGACTTTAATAAAGATGATACTGGTGGTGAAGATGACGATACCGTTGATCCAGAGAAAGGAGAAAGTGACTAATTTTAAAATGATAAAAACCTCTACATAAGTAGAGGTTTTTTTATTATTTAAATCCTATATTTAGGGTTATGAATTCGCTTTTAACCAAAAACATAACTTGCATCTTATTATTCTTTTTGTCTCTAAACGTTCTAAGTCAAACTAAAAAAACTACAGAGGAATACTTAAACATCAATGACTCTCTCTACTCGATTGCTATTTCTAGTAATAGCGATTCACTCCTGAATAAAACTACAGGGAGATATGTACAACTCTATTACAGACAAAATAATTGGAAACTTTTTAATCAATATAGAAAGCTACACATTCCATTAACATATAAACTTAATGATACCTTAGGAAGAGCAAGAACCTTTAAATACATGGCTGTTTATTTTAGTCTTCAAAATAAAACGGACAGCACCTATTACTATTCGCAAAAAAGCTTTGAAGAATATAATAGTATTCATGATTCATTACAAGCTGGCTATGCATTAGTTAACCTGGCTGTTTATAGAAAGAACGTACGAGATTACACTGGGAGTAAATATATGTGTCATTTAGCAATCAATTATCTTAAAGATAAAGCTGATGCAAGAGATTTAAGTTCCATTTATAATACACTTGCAACAAATTACAGCGAACTCAATGAATATGATAATTCACTAGAATATCACTACAAGGGACTAGCGTTAAGGAAGCAAATATTAAAAGACACTACTCTTATAGTTAAATCTTTATCGAGTATAGGAGATGTACACATTACTCATAAAAAATATTCTAAAGCTATAGAGGTTTTTAATATGGCAAAACCTTTTAAAAATCACCTAAGAAAAATACCCAAAACTGAAGCTATACTTCTTGATAATTTGACCTATGCACGATTTAAAAACGGTGAAATTGAAAACATTGAGAAGTCTTTTTATCAAGCTATAGAATTAGGTAAAAAAGCCAACTATATTAAAGTTCAAATTAACGCTCTTATCCATCTTGCAGAATATTACAAACAAAATAATGATGTTGACCGTGCGATAAGTAAAGCTACAGAAGCAGAAAGATTATCGAGGGAGCATAAAGATTTTAATGCATACCTCCGAGCATCAAAACTATTGAGCATACTATTAACTGGTAAAGCTTCTGAACGTATAATAGAAACGAGAGAGGCAATTCGCGACAGCCTCGAGATTGCAGACAAAAGAAGCCGAGACGCTTATAATGCAATAGAACTTGAAGTAGAGAAAAAAGAATCTCTGATAAAGAAAAATAATGAAAAAATAAAAACACAATTAAATGTGATTTCAATTCTTATGATTGTGTTTGGAATATCAGTAATAGTCTTTGTATTATTTCTTTTAATAAAAAGAAGACAGAAAAAACTATTATCGCATAAATTAAAATTAAGAGAGCAAAAACTTCTAGAAAAAGAAATTAAAGAACAAGAATTACGGTCAAGATATATCCAAACAAAATCCGAACTAGAGAAGAAAGTAAAAGAAGAAACAAGAACACAAAAACTTCTTACATCATCTAAAGATTTTGAAGACTATTTAGTGAAAAAATATGATTTATCTGAAAGAGGTTTAAAACTCTTAAAGCTCATTTTTGAAGGCAAGACACAAATGGAGCAAGCAGTAGAATTAAATATTCCTGAAAGCACATTAAAAACATTCAAACGAACTAAATTTTATCCTAAATTAAATCTTGGTTGGGATATTGTTAGCAAACAAAGAGCCACCGCAGAGCTTTACCAAGATGAACTTGAAAAATTCAATTCTCTCAAAAACAAACAAGTAACAAATCGATAATATTCGCTTGACCACCTCTAGGGGTGAAACTACTGAATTTATGACTGTTACACTTCTTATAATTAAACATTATCCATAGTTTTGGGTTAATGTTTAATGTCTCTTTATGACATATTCAATTCGGCTGAATAACCACAAATAACCACACCATACAATTATTTATTTTCCTTTGTTTTATGATTACAGTTATTATATATGGAATAATTAATGGACTTCTAATTAGTCTTCTAGCTATAGCTTTTCAAATCAATTTTAAGATTTATAAAATATTTGACTTGAGCCAGGCTGGATTGTATGTATCTACTTCATATTTCTTTATCAAATTATCTGCACTGTTATATCCAAATACACAGCTATCGTCTATATTGATAGTAATACTCACCTGTGTTTTTAGCTGGATAGTTTCTCTCTTGATCTATAATTTAGTTTACAAAAGATTTTTTGCTAAGAAGACTTCATCTCTAGCCCTCATGATTATAAGCATAGCTATCTATATTATTATTATAAATATAACTGCAATAATTTATGGATCTGAAACCCAAATTATAAATATTGATGAATCATCTTTTGTTGGTATTCAAACTGGAATTATCATCATAACTCCTGTTCAATTATTACAATTTGTTATTTCACTGCCTACAGTGTTATTAATTCTACTCATTTTAAATAAGAAACAAATAGGTAAGCAAATTACTGCTCTTTCCGAAAATAAGGAATTACTCTCTACATTAGGATATAACATAAATAAAATCAGAATTAAAGCCCTTGTAATTAGCAGCTCTTTAGTTGCTATTGTATCCATCTTAAAAAGTATAGAGCATGGTATAGAACCATATAATTTTGGTTTCCATTCAATTCTTATGGGCATCATAGCAGCTTTAATTGGAGGTATTAACTCTTTCAAAGGAGCAGCCTTTGGCGGGCTCTTTATTGGAATTATTAATAGCGTAGGATCATGGTTTTTCTCTGGAGAATGGCAAGAAACTACAGCTTACGTAATGTTGTTAGTTGTTTTAACATTTAAAAAAGAGGGATTTTTCAATATAAATCTAAGACTTGAAGAATGAACTACTACCTACACATATTAATATTTATTGAAATTTATTGCATTCTTGCTCTAAGTCTTAACATGCAATTAGGCTTATCAAGAATCGTTAATCTGGCTATTGCAACATTTTACGGGTTGGGAGCCTATACTTATGCAATCTTGAATACTAAATTTAATCTTTCGTTTATTCCCATATTAATTATTTCATTAGTGATTAATATAGTTTTTAGTCTATTTATTTCAATTGCTTCAAGAAAATTTAAGGACGAGATATTTGTTCTTGTAAGTCTTTCTTTTCAGATGATAATGTATTCTGTTTTATGGAATTGGGAATCTGTTACTGGGGGAGTTAATGGGATAGCTAATATCACTGGCCCTATTATTTTAGGTTTTCGAGTTAAGAGTCAAATAGAATTTACTTTATTTGGTAGTATTTTACTTATTCTCTCTATAGGCTTATCTTTATTTATACATCATTCAGCTTTTAGTAGAACTCTCAAAGCTATAAGGGATAATGAAATTGCAGCAGCAACTCTTGGCAAGAATATTTATGCATTTAAAACTACTAACATAGCTATAAGCTGCGCTTTAGCATCCTTATCTGGAATCCTTTTTGCTTCATATATAGGCTATATCGATGCAACAAGTTTTAGTATAAACGAATCAATTGATATCCTTTTTATTCTATTAATAGGAGGTTTACTAAGTACAAAAGGAGCCATTATTGGAGTCATATTGTTTTTCACTCTGGAAGAGGTTTTTAAATCAATTGGGTTTAATGATGATATCTCTTTTAATCTTAGAATAATATTGTTTTCAATAACCATAATATTCATCCTATATAAAAGACCAAATGGTTTATTTGGAAAATACAGTATCGAATAATGAGATTAGAACTTAGAAATATAGCTCATTCATTTTTTTACAAAAGCATTTTAGAAAACTGCTCATATACATTTAATGAAGGCAAAATATATGCTATTCAAGGAAGTAATGGATCTGGAAAAACTACCTTATTTAATATAATTAATGGTTTTATCGAACCTACTGCTGGTGAAATATTATTAGATGGAATTCATTTATTCCCTACAGAGAGTGTTTCTCAAAGAAACAAAAGAGGGGTTTTAAGATTATGGCAAAATGGCGAGATCTTTAAACATTTAAGTACCATTGATAACCTGCGTGTTGTTCCAGATCATAAGGGAAATAATCTACTTAATTATCTCTTTCAAAAAAGCATGACAAAAGAGCAAGAAGAAAATATTACCACAAGGGCTCTAGCAATACTTAAGCTTTTAGGTTTAACACAAAAGGCAGATCTATCTGCGGGAAATTTGTCTTATGGACAACAGCGAATTGCTGCCTTTGGAAGATTACTAATGGATGAAAGAGTAGAGAATGGCAAAACAATTATACTCTTAGATGAACCATTCTCTGGAGTACACTCAAAAATGCTAAACATTATTTCAGATAAAATAAAAGACATGGCAAATCAAGGAAATATTATACTAATAATTGAACATAATTTTAAACGAATAAATGAAATAGCAGATGTGATACTAGAAATTAAAAACAAAGAATTGAAAGAACTAGAATAGCATGACAAAGAGTTTATTAGACATACAAAATCTAACCGTTACCTATAAGAATAATATTGTTCTCAATAATATAAATCATTCAATAGAAAATGGAGAATCATACTGTGTTATTGGAAAAAATGGAGCAGGAAAAAGTACTTTTCTAAAATCGATTATTGGTCTTCTACCTATCACAAGTGGTAAAATTATATTTAACGACATAGACATAACTAAAAATCCGATTTATAAGAGAATAGATTTAGGGATTTCATATTTAAGTCAAAATAACAACATATTTCCTAGACTCACAGTTAAAGAACACTTTGAGTTAGTAAAAAATAAAGACGAAGATATTTTAGAAGAACTCATTCCAGAAATCCTGAAGTTAAAAAAAAACTATGCTGGAAATCTTTCAGGAGGAGAACAAAGACTATTAGGATTGTCATTAGTGTTACTTCAAAAAAACAAAAAAATTATCCTCTTAGATGAACTTTTCGCAGGAGTAGATAATAATATAAAATCAAGAATGCTAGAGGTTTTTGAGCATATACAAACACAAGAAAAACAAACGATACTCATTGTAGAACAAGATGAAAAAATTATACAAAAATTTGATGGAATAATTATTAATTTAAAAAATACTAAAAATGAAAAAATTAAATAGAATTGTCATGATTATCCTTTTAATAATCATGTATTCGTGTAAAAACCAAGAAAAAACGGAAACAGTAAATATTGGAGCTGTACTCTCAATTACAGGAAAAGGAGCTTCTGTTGGAGACTACGCAAAAAAAGGACTAGAACTAGCTGTAGAAGAAGTTAATCAGGCAGGAGGCGTTCTCGGAAAAAAAGTAAAACTAGATATCCAAGATTCAAAAAGTATTGGTAAAGAAGGAGTCACGGTTACTCAAAAACTATTACTTTCTAACACTCCTCCCGATTTACTTTATGTGCAATTAAGTTCTGTCAGTTTGCCTGTAAAACCAATCGCAGAGAAAAATAGAACTATAATGTACGGTCTATCTGGTTCTGAACAATTAATAAAAAACTCAAACTACACATTTAGAAATTGGGTTGCTCCTTGGATTGCAGGTGAGCAATTAGCAAACAAAATTGAAGAAAAGTTCTCTCCAAATAGCGTTGGTATTTTTCATTCCAATGATGATTTTGGCAAGAGTATGCAAAAATGGGTTTCACAAAATCTCAATAAAAAAAATATCAAAATTGGATTCTCGGAAACATTTATTGAAAGTAGTCTCGATTATAAATCTCTTATTCTGAAAAATAATCCTAATGATATGGATGTAATTTATGTTGTCGGTTTAGGGCAAGGTCTTGGCACTCTCATAAGACAACTAAGAGAACTGAATTATACGGGAATAATAGTTGGAGATATAACTACCCCTTTCCCCAATGTTATAGAAACTGCTGGCGATTATGCAAAAGGAGTTTACTATTTAGATTTTGATTTCGATTTAGAATCTAACAAAACGGCTTCAAGAGATTTCATCATCAATTTTAAGAAGAGATTCAATAAAAAACCTAAAACCTTATCAGCTATATCCTATGATGCACTCATGCTTTATTTTAAAGCCGTAGAAAACGCAGGAACATTAGATGATGAAAAAGTAAAAATAGAGATGAACAAAATAAAAGACTTTAATGGCATATTTGGAGATATCTCTATACAGAACTATGACATCATTTATCCTTTAGACTTTAAACAAATACAATAAAAAATGAAAAACAAATACTTACTTGAAATAGAAGATGAATTATCGATATTGAAAAATAAATTAAATCAGCATCCGATATATAGAAAAATCAAAACAATTGAGGGTTTAAGAGTTTTCATGGAACATCATGTTTATGCTTCATGGGATTCAATGAGTCTTTTGAAGAACTTACAAAAAAGCCTAAGTAATAATACTATTTATTGGGTTAATTCGAAGCACAAGATAGCCACGCGCTATATCAATGAACTTATGCTAGAAGAAGAGTCTGATCTAGATCCAGACGGAAACCCGATTAGTCATTTTGAACTTTATTTAGAGTCAATGGAAGAAGTTGGAGCAAACACTGATGATATCAAAAAGTTTATTAATGCCATCAATACAGGTAATGGAATTAATTTTGCGATAAGAAAAACACAGTTACCAAAGCATATTTCAGATTTTTTAAATACTACCTTCGATATAATTAAATCTGATTCAGGTCCAAAAGTAGCTTCGTCTATATATTTTGCTAGAGAGAACCTAATCCCTGTTATTTTTCCTGGTTTCATAGAAAGTCTTAAAGATATAGATATTGATAAATTCAAGCTATTTAAATTTTATCTAGACCGACATATTTTTCTTGATAGTGGTACGCACTCTGACTGGTCAAGAGAAACGCTAATTTCAATTTGTGGGAATAATAAAGAAAAGTGGTCTGACGCAAGAAAATCAGCTTTAGATTCTGTTTACGCTAGAATAAAATTGTGGGACGGAATAAATGATGCTATAGATGATTAAACTTAAGACCGCAGACATAAAAGAAATAAAAAAAATATCCTCTGAATTAGGATTAACTACAAGAGAAAATGTAGAAAAATTCAACGAGAAAATTCATGCTTTCTTACATAAAAAACTTTATGGGAGAAGTGATTATTTATATTCAACTCTTTTGTTTGTGAAAAATGGTGACATTATAAATCATCAATTTTTTTTAGGAACAAAAATAGAGACATCTCATAGTCTAGCAAAGTATATTAAATATATTCAGAAAAAATTATCGTCAGATTTGAGGGATAATAATTCTACAATTGGTATTTCAAACGAAGTCATAAAATCTAAAATAAACGGAATAGTTCTGTATAAAAACGATGAGAATGATAGTGAATTCACAGCCAAAGCAGGAGAGGGAATCGATTTAAGTTATAATTTAGGAAATGTTGAGGTACCAAAAGAAGCTAAAAAGAGGATTTTTAATCAGAACGTAAAGCAGATAGAAGACGAGTTAAAAAGTAAGAACTTTTATATTGATTTTATACAGAATAAAGAATCATTAAACAGTTTAAAAGCTGAATTTAAAATAAATAATACTCACTTATTAAATCCTATCCTTTCTCTTTATTATTTATCAATACCTGATAACAATTCTAACTTTTACTCTTACTTTATTAAACCTGATACATCACATGATTATTATAATGGCTTATTTAATTTAACGTTAACAAGGGCATTAAAAAGCGATGAATTAGCTACGTTAAATCTAATTCTATTTTATATATTTTCTGAGATTGCCTTAAAAGATACATCGAACCAAATAGAGAGAGAAGTTAATGAAAAATATCAAGTAGAGTTAGCTCATATAATCAATGGTAATCTTGGAAAAGCTTTGAATTTACTCAATAATGAAACAGGTGAGTTTTTAAAAGATAAAGTAGAAGTTGATAATATTGAAGTCTTGTATAAATTACTAAAGAGAACAGAAAGGAGGAGTAAGATATTTTTAGACTTATATAATAAAGAGAGAGAGCTCTTAGATTATAATATAATCCAATTTGAAAGTATTCCTTTCGCAGAAATAATAGAAGATGCTTTAGAAAATAATGTTTCAAATAATATGTCTAAGATAAGAGCAAATAAAATCTTAGCACTAACCAAATCAAATAAATTTGATTATTTGAAAAACCTAACAACAAATAATCAATTCGATATTGAAGAATCAATTGAATTGGTTCTTTATAATGCTTTACACAATGGAATAAAATTTAGTGAAGATTTAAATAATTTTAATATTACAATTAAAGAAGAACTTAAATCTATCACCATTGTCATTACTAATGATAAAAAAATGGAACTAAACCTAGTTGATTCAATCAACAACGATTTTAAGCATATAGAAAAAATTGGTTTTGGATTAGTTACCATAAAGAAAGTATGGAGTTTCATTAAAAATTTATCTATAAAAGTAGATATCTGTGATAAAGGTTTTACCAATTTTAAAATCATTATAAAAAATGGCTCAAGAACATAGCAAAATAAAAATATTTCAAGCAGATGATAATGACTTAAAAGAGTCTAATAATAAGTTTAATAACGTTATTGATGCATTGTTAGTTTTTTTAAATATAGATAGAAAAGAATTTAAAACGACGCTCATTGACCAAAGGAGTTTCTTTGATTATAAAGAGGCTTTAGAGAAAATTAACAAGTACATAGATTACAGGACGTCCTCTGATATTTTTGAAAGTAAAAATAATCTATCTAAGGTTAAAGAAATATTGAAAAAAGAAAAATTTCATATTTATATAATTGATTTAAAATGGGGAGATGTTTCAAATGCGGGACTTGAATTAATTGATATTATTAAAAACAAAACAAATCCCAATAATATCATTATTTATACTCAACATGATAAAAACAATTTAAATAATTTTCTTAAAAATAAATATGATCCTAATTTCAATCACATCACTACAGAAGATATAATTTCTGAATTACCACTACAGTTAAATAATATAGTGTTAAATATAAGAAACGTTATATTTAATAATCAACAAGAAACTTATACCGATAAAATACGAATTGCCATAAACAGAAACGATTATGATTTTTTTAAAGGTAAGATTCTCTACAATGGTAAAAGTTATTGTTATAAAGATTTATTCTTTGGAAAGGATAGAAGCTTAAAGAATATTTTCAGAAGAATAAAAGAAGAATTAAAACCTAAAGTTAGTGCTTACACCTTCCCCAAATCATCACATTTTCATAGTATAAAGGAAACCTATGTAAAAACCTACGTTGAATTAAATACGAATGAAAAAATATTTGATTTGTTAGATTTTGGAGCCATCAATCTCTTTTTAAAATTTTATAATATTAGTTCTCATGAAAACTATCATGATGCGGAACACCTTGTAACGATAAAAGAAGAATTACAAAATTTGTACTGTCCAAGCACTAAAAAAGATTTATATGATATTACTAATTGGAAAAAATTTTATAAAATCTTAGTATATAGGAGATTATTTTTATTATGGACAAAATACTTCAACGATTTTAATGATATTGTTAAAAAAAATCACTTTGAAGAAAATATAAGTAAAAATAAAAAACCAACAAAATATGGCATTTTATCAACTATCATTGAGCATGGTTTTAGTAAGATTACTCATGTTAAACCCAAGAAAGACTATGAAAAAATATTAATTATGAAAAAGTTAAGTTTCGAAAGAGACGGAGATATAATTTTCACTAATCTATTATCTGATGAAATTGATTTTCATAAAAGTTATTCTTTTCCGAAGTTAGAGTCATATATTCTTGAAATAAGAAATATTAATTCTGAAAGAGCCAAAAAATATTTTAGCCTAACAATAAAGTCAGAAGATTTATGGGATTTTAAGTCAATGTATTTTGATACTGCAATCATCGATAATAATGATACTCAAAAACAATTTAGAACTGATATCGATTTAGTTTTCGATGAGCTAGAAATGAAAAATGAATTAAAAGGTATTTTTTATAATCCAAAAATCATGTCATTTGATGATTTATTGTCAGAAGCAGCACGCTTAACAAATAACCGATAATTACCGAATATTATCAATCACTTACATTTAAGAATAACCTCTAATTAATTATAACCTAAATAAGCCTATAACCTTCCAATCTCAAGCACCAAACAAAACACATAACCACATAATCTACAGTAACTTAGAAGGTAGAAATAAGAATGATCTTTGCATTATATGCGAGATCTTTTTATTTACATACAAGTTACATTCTACTATCTAATACTAATTATAATAGGTTTTGTGTTAGCAGAATTTCCTATTGTATTAATAAACAACTTCGATGCCAAACGTTTAACAAAACAACAAAGTTTTGTTAAAAAACTCTATTACCTACAACATCAGCTTCTACCTCCATAAATGTGGGATAAAGGGATTAGTTATACTGCATCAGCTAATCCTCCCAACACCAATTGCACAAAATAAAAAAGAGACCGAAACACAAAGCAAAAAGCTAAAGCTACGATCCCTTAATTACAATATATAATTGTAAAAGTTGAATTTCACCGTCCAACTTATAAAGAACAAAATAGTAATACAACTATCTGTTTCAGTTACAATTATAAGCTATTAAAAATTAAAGCCAAGCGATTTGTGTTGACAATTTAAGTTAACAATTGTGTTTCAGTGTCTCAAAACAACTTTTAAAATGAGAAGCTATGAAGCATCTATTTAATAAAAATCGGAAAATAATAGAGTTAATACTATCCTTAATTGGTTTCATATTAACGTCTATAACCTTTTCGCATAACATCTATTTAGTTGATATTGCTTTATCTCTAAGCAATACGGAAGTTGAACAATTAGAATACAGCCATTTGTATTCAATTGGATTGCTAACGGTATTTGTTCCCTTGCAGGTCAAACACAACATAAATCATTTCTATCACAAATATTTCCCAGCTGTAGCTTGGATCAATTTCTTGTTCTTCTTATGCTGTACCATATATATGAACATAGAATTTAACAGTCCTATGTTCTACAATATTGGAATCGTAGCTATGGCAGAGTTCATTGTTTTATGTTTTGAACAAAGACCAGTCGAGAAAATGAATAGTATTATTGATTTTATAGAATCAATATTTAAATAAATTATTAACCACCTATTTTTTAAATAGTACATAACACAACAAAAAAATGAAAAAATCTACAAATAATATAAAAGGATTAATAGTGTATACTACATTTATGTTAGAAAAAATAAATAAGCTTTCTATAGATCAATTAAAAGTAACACCAAAAGAAGCTATGATTCCTTTTAATGAAATTGTTTCTGTTACGACGAATCATCGTGCGGATAATAACATTATAGTTAGAACGATTAATAAAGAAACATATTATTCAAACAATAGCATTAATCGATTTATTAAAAAAATGAAAGAGCATTCAGAGTTGACGTTTGAAAAAATACAAGGAGGATTGGCCATTAATATTGGTTCAATTAAGTATAAATCAAATCTAGCTTTAGTTGAGCTCGTCAATGGGGACCAACATATAGTTGGCAGAAGCTTTAAGGCTAGATTTCAGAAAGCAATTTTAAGAGTTTGGTTTAGATGATATGACGCTTTAAGAACTCGATTTACCGTTATTGATTAACTATACTAATATCACCATAAAAGTCACTTGTATAGAATACAAGTGACTTTTTATTTGAAAATTTTTATAATCTTTAGCAGAATCCTTTATAAGTATCATTATCACCCTTAAACTCCACAAAACCCTTAAGTATAGTGGTCTTGTGCGAAGAAATTTCTCTTTCTATTTCTTCAAAATCTACATTTTCTTTTGAGAGTTCAATAGTAATTTTATCAACTAATGAATCAAATTTGTGTAGTACACAATCATATAACATCTTATCAACCGACATGAGAAGTGAAATAAACTCTAATCTTAGATTACTAAAATGATTTAAAATTTCAGCATTAATTTCAATTCTATTGTCTTCTGTCATATTTTGATTAGTCTTCAACTTCAATAGTGACTCATTTGTTTTTTTAAAGAATGAAAAGAACTCTGTGAATTTTGATTCTATAACAATTAATTTATACCAATCTAATTTTAAAGTTTTATCGTCCTTTTTTAATTGATATCTATATATATAAAAGGAAAAAGCTAGTGTACTGGCAGCTATTAATATAGTAGAAATTTTTTCTGCTATTTCAAATCCAGTTAATTCAAGCGCAATTGAATATATCATTACAAAGCATTATTTTCTCTTAGTATTCTATCAATAGCATCATTCAGAGGTTTTTCATATTTATACTTTCCATCATTTATAAAAGTATATTTTTTATAAAAATTGTCTTTTCCGAGTTTTGATACAACATTAATTAATAATTCCTCGAAAAAAGATGGGTTAATTGAAAAGAGATTAGCAGGAATCTTAAAAGTAATTTTATCATTATTTTCTTCAAGTTCATCAAACTTAGATTCTAGTCTTACATACTTACCTTTGTCTCTTCCTGTAAATACCTTTGCTCCTTTTGTTCTATATTTTTCTAACTCAAAAATTGCTTCTTTCATAATATATCATTTTTACTTATTAATATTTGAGCACTAATAATTGTGCCAGGGAAATGATTTTTGACAAATTTAACATATTTTGGGTCAGGTTTATCTGCTATATTCCCAGATTCATTAAATGTCATGACTTTAAATCGATCATCTCCTTTATTTTTTTCTTTAATCCCATAAGTTCCATCAAAAACAATAGATGTATTTCCCGATAATATTGCAAGACGAGATACATTATCTAAACCATCATTTTCACCCTTTAAATTAAAGAAACTTTCGATAAATTTTATTGAACCATTCCCTCTTTTTACATTTTTATGCGGTGATACCGAAGTCACCTCTTCTTGAAGAGCATAAAGAGTCCACAAAGTTTCTTCCTTAATACTGGAACTAAAATATTTATTTTCTGTGTATTTTCTTGATAAATCTTTCATTTGGTCAACTACATCTTGTCTCTCACAATTTGGGTCTTTAAATTTATCATAAATTGTTTCTCCGAAATTAAAAATAACCAAATTAAAAATTCCATATCTGTTTAAGTCAATTCCATGCCCTTGAAAATATCCAATAGAAAATCTATGCTCATCAGTAGAATGCTCTTCTGCATTAATTAGAATTTCTCCAATAATTATACTAAGGTTCTCAATACTATCGCCGGTAAGTTCTTTATCCATCCTGTCTAGACTATCTATAACATACTGAACCATATCAGTTACATCTTTTTCCTTTCGTTCTATATTAAATAAATTTCTTGCTGTTTTATTCTTTTTAAATTCACATAATTTATATGGAACGATATCATCAAAATTTATGGTTTCATTATTATGAATTGCAAAGGAACCTATGGAATATAATATTTTTCGAATATCATCATTTCTACCAATAATTAGATCAATATCATTAATCAGAGCATCCTTTGGGCTTATTTTCGAGAGTTTTCTTGCATAAATGTATATATCCCTTAGAAGAATATCAAAATATAATTGAGCTCCTATGTGAAGAACTTCGCACTTTGAATAATCAAGAACTATGACCCTTACTTTATTGTGATATATTGAATTAATCACATCTTTTATAAATGTAAAACTTTGATCTGAATTAGCTACCAATGAAAAAATCATAGGCACAGTGAATGTCTTTTCATTTTCAAAAAAATCCATACTGTAAAAAGATGGCTCTAATATTTTTGTTTTCCCGCAATCAGCTATGTATTTTAAACTATCAGACAATAATTTGTATTTAACTTCCCCTATATTACTGTTATTAACTATTTCTTTTTTTTGATTTTTAGAGTTTTCTTTCTTGGTTTTTCTTCTTTTTATATCTTTTCTATGTCTAGCTTTTGCTAACTGATCTTGTACTTTCTTTTTATTCTTCAAATTGAATTATATATTTTTTAATTTTCTACTCCTTTGACCTCGCTAAGATTGTCGATAATGATTTATACCCCTCAACAAAATTAACACCAACGGAAAAATATGGTTTTCCATTATCTCCTGTTAAGTACCAACCATAACCAACTTTAACAGTACGTAAAAAAGTAGAAACAGATAAGCCTAAACCAACATTGGTGCTTGTGCTGTTTTCATTTTGTAATACGATTAATTCTGGACCAAAACTTGGATTAATGAAATTCCATCCAAAATTAGCCCCTTTGTTTAATTTATAATGAAAACTAACTCCCGAACTTCCAGCTGGTCTAAAATTATTTGTTTGCCCTCTTGAGTTAACCCAAGAAAAGCCACCACTAGCACTAGTTTCCCAACCGTAATCTTCATATTCAAATGTCATTGTAAGAGATACTCCTCCATCCGAAACGTTGGAGACTGTAATAATTAGTTTATCTTCTGGTAGAGGGTTTTCTACACTTGTATTAACTTCTGTCTGTATTGGACTATTTTTTGTAATTGTAATCTCATAATTATAGTCTAAATTCTCTTTTCCTTTAGCCTCTTTTAATGTGTTTTTTTCAAATGCAGATTTATTTGTCTCTTCCTTTACCTCATAAAACCCGCTTACATTAATTGGAACCACTGTTCCATTTTTTCTTTTAAGAAAAGCTTTTATTGTTAATTCTACACCTTCCAATTTTTGGTATACACTCTTATTGAAAATAATGTTTATTAATGAACCCGGTCGTATATAGTGATATGATGCAAGATTATCAGGCTTCACTAATGTACTTTTACCATTAACTCTAGGATTTCGCACTAAAAATTCAGTAAAAGCTATAGGGTTTCTAATATCTGCATCATACATATATTTAGTTTTTGGTATCTTTCTTTTACCACTAGGCAATTCTATTATTTCTTTATTATTAAAAAAAGGTTCTTGAGTGCTATTTATAAGTATATTCTCTTTCAAGTAATTTAACTCATTAATAAAAGCTGGCTTAAAAGTACCTTCACTACAGATTTTTCCTCCAGTTAGATTATCTAGGGTAGCATGCAAAGAAGTAATGAATTTATCGTTTTTATAGTCAGTTATGTTATTTTTAACATAACTTCTTTTGATAGAATACTCAATTTTACTTCGACCAGCACCTTTGAATTTAAAATTATCATTTAACTCACTAAGAGGAATTTTTAACCCTTTTTCATTACTAATGATTTTGATAAGTTCTCCTTTATTTATATTTCCGTTACCATCAACTAAGTTTGGTAAAATAGCTACCCCAATATCTAATTCTTCTTTTGTATTCCATAAAAATTCAAGTTTAATAGTATTTTCAGAAGTTGTGTTATAGTTAATTCTAAATTCTTCTCCACATTTAAATTTAGAAGTATTGATTTGTCCAAAGGAAAAATAAGTAATAGTAAAAAATAGAATAGATAGAATTCGGTTCATAGGAAGTTATTTTGGTTGATTAATATTAGTCATATAAAAAACCAAATTAAGAAAAGTATAGACCAAAAAAAATACGTATATCTACGTATTTTTTAAATTATAATTATGAAGTTAAAGTATGTTAATTATCTCTGTAAATCTAAATCACTCCCTTTATCTTTCAGACGATTTAATTCATTAGTCCGATTAAGAGTTTGCTCCTTGTAATATTGCTCCCTACCATCTATCATACCTCTATGGAAGAGTGAATTGTTTTCTGTTTTTATAATCTTCTTTAAAAGTTCGCTTTCATACTGTGCCATAAGATATGGACTTGCAACAAAAAACTGGACAAAAAGAAGAGAGATTATGCTGCTAATTTTTGATTGTTCATTTCTGTTTCAAATTCTTCAATAGATTTTAAGCCTAAAGCCGTGTGTAATCTTTTTCTATTATACCAAGTTTCA
>NZ_JBSHNT010000117.1:0-2272 GCF_053601615.1 Pontimicrobium sp. MEBiC06410 | reverse complement strand
CCAGGCGATGAAGTCGAAGAATTTAATCTAGAAGAGGCCAACGCACAAATACTAAATGGACAAACAGGCATCACCCTAAGCTATTACCTAACCCAAGCCGATGCCGATGCCGCAGTTAACCCATTACCAACACTATACACCAATGTTGTTAATGCCCAAACCATCTATGTAAGAGCCTCAATAGACCTTACAGGTTGTTACGACACCATCACCCTAGACCTAAGAGTCAACCCATTACCATCACCAGTAGCCACACCAGTAGCCTACCAAGAATGTGATGACGATAACGATGGCTTTACCAGTTTTGATTTAGAAAGCCAAAGCGCAACAATCATTAATGGCGAGCCAGGAGTAACAGCCACCTATTATGAAACCATGGACGATGCCCAAAACATGATTAACCCACTAAGCAGTCCATACAACAATATTGTAGCCAACACCCAAACCATTTATGTAGTCGTTACCAATACAGGCACCATGACTACACCAGCCACAGGCTGCTTTACTATAGTAGAGCTCCCATTAGAAGTCTTACCAGCACCAGTAGTAGACTTAGAAGCCGATCTATTAGCAGACGGGTACATCATCTGTGACGACGATGGCGATGGCTTTGCACAATTTGATTTCGATACCGTAATCACCCCAGACGTATACGATGCCCAAGACCCAGCAGACTTTGTTTTAACCTATCACCTAACTCAGGCCGATGCAGAAACCGGGGCAAATGCCATTACCAATACCAGTAACTATACCAATGTAACCAACCCACAAACCATTTACATACGCTTAGAAAGCCTAGTCAATGGCTGTGTCACTGCAACCGAAAGCTTTGAGATTATAGTAAGTCTACCCCCAGTATTAAACCCAGGGTACGATAACGAGCTCTCACAATGCGATGACTTAGATGCCAACTACTACGAGGCCAATGATGGAGTAACAGCATTTGATTTAACCGTAGAAGACATTGAAATCACAGGGCCAAGCAACACCAGTTGGATAGTAAGCTACTACGAAACGATGGCCGATGCCCAAGCCGGAACCAATGCCATAGCCGACCCAACCAATTACACCAATACAGCAACCCCACAAACCCTATACGTAGGCGTAGAAGATGCAGATACAGGCTGCTCATCCTTTACAACAGTAACCATAAGAGTATTGCCAAATCCATCACCAAGTCCAGACCCAGTAGATCTGGAACTATGTGATGATGTAGATGTTTTTTTCGAGAATGATTTAGCAGAAACCTTCGATTTAACCCAAAACGAAGCCTTTATTATCAATGGAGAAGTTGGCGTTACAGCAAGCTACTACACCAATCAAGACGATGCCATAGCAGGAACTAACGCTATAGCAGACCCAACAATGTATGTTAACGAAGACCCAGCCAATCCAAATACAGGGATCACCCCACAAACCATCTATGTCCGATTAACCAATGGCGATGACCCTACAGGATTAAACGGAACAGGCTGTTACACGCTGGTTAACTTTGATGTCATCGTGAACCCATTACCAGTAGTTGCCCCAGTAGATGATTATACCCACTGTGAGTTAAACACCGATGGTGTATACGAAAGTTTTGACTTTACAACCATGACCCCTGCCATATTAAACGGACAAGACCCCGCTATTTTCACGGTAACCTACCATGAAACACAAGCCGAGGCCGATGCAGGAATGAATGATTTAACCCCAGGCGGGCTATACACCAATACCAGCAACCCACAAACCATCTATGTCAACATTACCAATACCGTAACCGGATGTTTTACAACAGCCTTAACCTTCGATTTACAAGTACACGAAGACGCACTGGCCAATAGCGATATGGAACCTATACTATACCAGTTATGTGATGATAATATGGAATTTGATGGTGACCCAACCAATGACAGCGTGTCGTTTGATTTAGCCACACAAAACCCAGAAGTATTAGATGGGCAAGACCCAGCCAACTATATCGTAAGCTACTATTTAACACAAGCCGATGCAGATGCAGGTATTAACCCATTACCAATACCCTATACCAATGTCACCAACCCACAAATTATTTATGTACGAGTAGACAATGACACTATGATTGGGACTATGGACAGTTCAGACTGTTACGCTACCGCAGAACTAACGTTGCAAGTCAACCCAATGCCATCGTTTAATTTAGAAGACAATTACCTATTATGTATCAACACCAATGGTACAGAAGTCATTAACACGCCAGCAATAGACACGGGCTTAACTGTGGCCGATGGCTATACCTTTACCTGGTACT
>NZ_JBSHNT010000116.1:0-10654 GCF_053601615.1 Pontimicrobium sp. MEBiC06410 | reverse complement strand
GGTGTATAGTGTTGGTAATGGGTTAACTGCGGCATCGGCATCGGCTTGGGTTAGGTAATAGCTTAGGGTGATGCCTGTTTGTCCATTTAGTATTTGTGCGTTGGCCTCTTCTAGATTAAATTCTTCGACTTCATCGCCTGGGTTATTAACATCACAGAGTTCTAGTGGACTTGGTTGTACGAGTACGGGTAATGGATTGACGATAAGTTCTAGTGGGCGTACTGTTGCACAGCTATTGGTGTTGTCTTCTACTCGTATCCATATGGTTTGGGTATTGGCTATAGTGTTGACAAAGGCATTTGGCGTTGCTATAGGGTTGGTCCCTGCATTGGCATTGGCTTCTGTGATATAGTAGGTTACGATGTATTGTGCAGGGTCTAAATCGTTGGATGGGTCTGTGTCTAATTGGTTTAGTATTTCTGGCTCTTTTTCGGTTAAATCGAAACTGGCAAAGCCATCGGCATCATCGTCGCAGACTTCTAATGGGGTGGGGGCTGTTATTTGTGGGGTGGGGTTGACGATAAGTTGTAGTTCTACAAAGCTTGCACAGTCTGTTGCGATAGTTGAGCTTTCTATTCGTACATAAATGGTTTGCATGTTAACCACAATGTTATTGTAAATGCCTGTGATGGCATTAATGTTGTTTTCTGCATCGGCCATGGTTTCATGGTAGGTGATATTTAATCCTATAGCTCCACAAGCGATTTCATTGTCTGCTTGGGTTAAATCGAATTCTCCAAAACCATCGCTATCTGGGTCGCAGTATTCTAATGGTGTTGGGGTGCAGGCTACTGGGGCTTGCTCGACTTGTAAGGTTAGTGTTGTTGTATCGAAACAGTTTGTTATGCTATCTTCAACACGTACAAAGATTTGTTGCATATTCGGCACTATATTAGTGTACGGAATCGGCAATGGATTAACACCATTTTGGGCATCTATCAATGTTAAATAATAACTTACAAAATAGTTAGTATTTCCTCCAGAAATTTCTCCATTTTTAATAGAAAGATCTATACTTGTAATTCCATCTGGTGTACCATCGTCGCAAACACTTAAAGGTGTAGGAGTATTTATTACAGGCAACGGGTGTACCGTAACATTCTCTATGTTTGTAGCTGTACATGTTCCATTTGTAGTATATTCTACGGTATAAGTTGTCCCTGAGACTCCCATTGTTATTTCTCCAGTTCCTGCATCTATAATTGCTCCATCTGTAGGCATTGGATTAAAAGTAAATGTCCCACCAGCAAGTCCATCTATATTAGCAGTAGCTCCATTACAGTTTGGTGTCATTGTAAAAGAAGCATCGTCTAGAGGTAATACATTTAGAGTTTGTGTACTAGAACTTGGACAGGTTCCACTTGTAGTATATTGAATAGTATATGATGTACCTGATGAAGCTCCGGTAACATTACCTGTCATTGCATCTATAGTAGCTCCATCTGAAGGTAATGGATTAAATGCAAAAACACCTCCTGGAGTTACTATATTATTAACTGTTCCTCCAGTACAATTTGGTATTATAGAAAATGAAGCATCATCTACTGGGTTTACTATAAGTTCAAATAGAGCATTGTTAGACACAGTATAACAGGTTGGAATGGTTGCACTCTCTATCCTCACGAAAATTGGTTCTGGGTTGGCAACATTAGTATATAGGTCTGGTAATGGATTTGTGCCATTATCTGCATCTGCAAAACTTAAATAATAGGTAATATTATAATCTGTTGCAGAAAGAGAACCTAATATATCGGCATCTTGCGTTGTTAAATCGAATGTTTCTGAGCCATCATTACTTGCATCATCGCATAACTCTATATTTGAAGCATTATTAATGGCTGGGTTTTCTATAGATAATGTAAACGATTCACTTGCTATTAAAGCTCCACAACTATCAGTTATTTCAACACTATATGTTGTTGTTGCATTTGGAGTAAAAACTGGGTTTGCAATGGCTGGATCACTTACTCCTATAGTAGGTGTCCATGCATAGGTATAGGTTCCTGCTAAAGTAGCATCTACTGTATTTAATGATTCTCCACTACAAACACTTTGATCGGGTATTGATAGAAAATTATCGGTTGTAAGATACTCTATACAAACTTGGTGTACATTTGTAGCACCTCCCGTAGATCCTGTAAAGCCTAAAAAAACATTTGAGTTTCCACTAAATAAATCATTAGAAATATCTCCTGTATAGGAGAGACGTTGATTACAATCGAAAAAAATGGTTAATGTGTTTGTTGTGCTTTCCCATGTTATTTTTACTTCATGATTATTACCGTCTTCTATATTAGTAGAGGTGTTTGATGCTTGAATTGGGCCTGCTAAATTTTCTGCAGCTGAATGGTTAACCACTCCATTAGATAATATTGCTATATGATCGGCTATAGGATCATTTTCATCAGTATTTTGCCATGTATCAAATTCAACAGCTAATGAAGGAGTAATACCTTCATAGCCAACGCCTCCTCCTGGATTGCCAACTACAGGTGTAGCTGTGTCCTTTAATATTAATGCCATACCATCTGCTCCATTGGCATCATTTGATCCAAAATTAGCATTAACTTTTATCACAAAATCATTTGTTAAATCGATAGCATTATCTAACCAGACTGCACCTACTTGGGTATTAATATTTGGTGTAATTTGATAACAGTTATTTCCTAAGTCGCTTGCATCTCCAATGAAAGTAGTAGATAATTGAGCATTAATTTTTATAAAGAAAACTAGAAATACAACTAGTGTTATGTTTTTTTTAAAAGTCATGTTGAATAATATGAATTGTGTGCAAATCTAATTAAAATGGATTTTAACCATATTGTATATAACAATTAAAAGATAAAAACTCCTAACTGCCTTTTTTACTATTTAATAATATTGCGAAAAATAATTTAAAAAAAGATTAACGTCTTAAAGTAAAATGGCCTTTAACATCAAATTTTATGTTTCCTTTTACAACTTTAGCTAAAAACCAATAATCATTTGCTGGCATCATATGGCCATTGTAAGTCCCATCCCATCCATAAGAATTATGTTTTAGTGTAGTAAGTAATTTACCGTATCTATCAAAAATATAAACTAAAGTTCCTGGTAATTGACTTACTCCTGTTATATGCCAAGTATCGAAAAAACCATCTCCATTTGGAGTTACAAATTGTGGCGCATCTATGATAACAACATCTTTAGATGTAGAGTTACAACCATTTATATCTATAACAGTAATAACATGCGGTCCAATAGGTACATTTGCAAAAAAGTTTGATTCTTGAGGTATTCCATCATCTAACTGGTATAAGTAATCTCCAGAACCACTAACAACTACTGTGATATTATTAGGGTCTGCAAAATCTACGGTCTCTGTAAATTCTATAGTTGCAGCTTCCGATTGGATTACATTAAATGTAGATGTTGTTGAGCACCCCAAATTGCTTGTAACAGTAACCGAATATTGTCCTATTGCATTTATTTCTATTACTGAACTTGACTCATTAGTAGACCATAAGTATGTATCTGAAGAGACGTTAGTATCTGCCGATACAATAAGTGGTAAATTGTCTAAACATATTACTTGATCTGTTATATCTACAAAAGGCTTCCTATTTACTGTGGCATTAAAACTTGTAATATTAAAACAATTTGTTTCATTATTTTCTACTCTTATATAAAATGTTTGTATCGCTTCAACTGTGTAATCTAGATTTAAAATTTCATTTTCATTAGATATTGCATCATTTTCAGAAATAAAATAAGATACAGTAAAATCATTAGGATTTTGAGTTCCTAAAACTATTGGTGTTTGTTGAGATAAATTAAAAGATAACATGTTATCGAAATCATCATCACATGCTTGTAAATTTGGCACAGGATTAGCCATTGGTAATGGAATAACTTCTATTGTAAACGAACCATAATTAACACAATTAGTATCTGTAAACTCTGCTCTAATAAAGATAGTATCGCTATTAGTAATATATGTGTAATTTGTACTTAATTCATTTTGCATAGATTCTGCATCTGTTAATGAACTATAAAATGAAACAGCTACATTTTCTTGAGTTCCAATTAATGGTTCAATTGTGTCATTTAAATTATAAAAATTATCTTCATTTGTACAGGCTTGAAACACAGGTATATCTGCTATTGTTGGTGGTAAATCTACAATTAACTCAATAGGAACATTCGCCGAACAATTAGAAACTGTATTAGTTACCGATATATATACTATTTGAGGATTACTTACATTATTGTAGTTAGTAGGAGTTGTTATTGGGTTTACACCAGCATTTAAGTCTTCTTCATTTTCATAATACGTTACAACTGTATCGTCTTGTCTTATTGCTAAAACTTCAAACTCGGCAACTGTTAAATCAAAAACAATACTACCATCTGTATCTGTATCGCATGCTCTTAAAGCGGAAGCTGAACTTACTTCTGGTATTTGTACTACATTATATTCAAAAGAAGCTATTCCTTGACAATAAGTTCCATTATCTACGCTCACAAATAATTCTTGTGGGTTTACGGTATTTGCAAATGTATTTGGCAATGGGTTTTCTTGATTTTGAGCGTCCTCTAATGTTAAATGAACTGTTACACTTAATGCTTCTGGACTATTTTCCATGATTGCATCAATTTGTTCACTTAAATCAAAGATCTCAAAACCATCATTAGAAATATCATCACAGACAAAAACATCTAAAGGCGCATTGTAAATTGGTTCAGACCCTACTTCTATTATAAAAGAAGCTATTCCATAACAATTATTATCTGTAACATTTTCAACTCTAACATAAATAGTTTGTGTTTGAGAGGTATTATTGTAAACATTGTTTTTATCTATAATGTTAGTTCTATTAATTGCGTCTTGTTCAGTTTCAAAATACAGTACCTCTTTACCAGTTTGTCCGTTTAGTATTTCCTCATCCTTTTCTGATAAAATAAAATCGGCTATTTGATTGCCATCTGTTTCACAATTTCTAAAGTTAGTGATAGGAATAAATTCGGGTAATGTATTTACTATTATATTTATTGGTACTAAAGCATAGCATCCAGTAGATTGATATTCAACTTTAGTTATAACTGTGGTAGTTTGCGTATTGTAATTTGTACTATTAACTATTTCATTGGAAGAGTTATTAGCATCTTCTTCTGTTAGAAAAAATGAAATATTTAATCCATTAGTGTTATTTACTATTTCATCTATTTTTGTTGTTAAATCTATAATAGAAAAAGCATCTTGATCATCATCACAAACAACATAATCTGTAGGAATTGATACTGTTGGCGCTGGTAATACTTCAATTGTTAACGGCTTAATATCAAAACATCCAGATGTTGTACGAACTCTAACATATATAGTTGTTGGGCTTGATGTATTATCATAGAAAGGAGGAAGACTGTTGGTTTGATTTTCTGCATCGGCCATGGTTTCATAATATGTTACCGTAGGGTTAGGGATTCCAGCACTTACTATTTCATTAAATTCAGATAATTCAATAGAAGTTAACATGTCGTCATCAGTATCGCAATATGTTACAGTATCGGTGTTTGTTATTGTTACAGATGGATATACAGTTAACTCTATTTCTGCCGTATTACTACAGTCAGGATTCTCTATTAATAGATATAAAATTTGAGAACTATTTACAGTATATGGAGTAGAAGTATCTAAAGGGTTGGTATTGTTTTGTAGATCTAATTCTGTTTCATAATAAGTTATCGTTACATCTTCTAGATTATTAGAAATAACTGTTGTTATAGCATTAAGATCAAAAGTTCCACTTCCATCATCTGGAGCTACATCGCAAGTGCCAAAATTACGAATATTTGTCCCTGTTTCAAGAATGTTAGTATGTAATTCTAATAATACAATCGAAAAACAAGAGTTGTTATCATTTTCAACTCTAATATAAATTATTTCTAAATCTGGAGTTGTATTTTGATAATTTGTAGGGTCTACTATTGGATTTACTCCTGTATTTGCATCTTCTTGAGAGGTATGAAATGTTACTGTTACACCTGTGGCACCTTGTAATACATCATTAATTACTGTTGTTAAATCAAAGGTTTCTATACCATCGTCATCCTGTTCGCAAGCATTAATTTGTTGCGTTTCATTATTAACATTAGGAGCATCTGTTGTATTAATCATTATGCTTGTATATGCAGAACAATTTGTTGTTATATCAATAACTGCTATAAATAATTCCTCATTAGGATTTGTTGGTGTATATGGAGATGCTATTGGGTTTGTTCCTGTATTTGCATCTGTTTGCGAATAGTGATAGGTAACTTGTAAATTACTATTGCTATTTGTAACAATAGCATTATAGTCTGTTAAAATAATTTCGTTACTTCCATTCGAACATATTTCTATAGGATCTGGATTTGTAATAATAGGAAAAGGGTTTACAACTAATAAAAATGTAGTTATATATACACAACCTGTATTTGTATCTTCTGCTCTAACATATATTGTTTGAGGACTAACGATATTTGTAACTGTAGTTAAAGGATTGCTATTACTTATAGCATTGGCATTAGATATATGATAACTTATTGTATAATTAGAAGGAGGCAACGCAGCCTCTATTTCTGGAGTTTTAATGGTGAGATCAAACAATTCTGCCCCATCATTACTAGCATCATCACATTGCGTATAATCACTAACAGGAGGGCCTGTTTCTATAGCGTTAAGTACAACATTTATCTCATCAGAAAATGTACATGTTGTAGACCCTAATGGAACGGTTATTTCTACAGAATATACTCCAGAAGAATCAACAAATAAACTACTTGATGTTTCTGATAATTGATTTCCATCTTGAAACCATACATACTGAGCATCTGGATTATTTGTCTCAGCATCTAATGTTGTTGATGTATTACAACTAGAAATATCTTCTCCTAAATTTACACTATCTGTAAAGCTATTCCCTTCTATAAAGACAGCGGAATCAAAATTTCTATCTGTTTGATCTGCTATAATTAATTTTATTTGATATTGAACATTTGGGGTTATACTTGCAGAGGCAGACATAACAGTTGTTCTTCCATTAAAATTTGTATCTCCAATGTTGTATCCTTGAAAAAACTGAGCATTTTCAGCATCACAAAACCCAACTATTTCATCATGTATTGTATTTGTATTTACAGGAATTGTGGTGCTAGGAATTACTGCTATATTTTGAAAAGGAGCTGCTGTTCCTGCTTCTCTAATTAAAAAAGCAAAACCATCTGAATAATTACATGGGTAATTATTAAAATACTCTTCGGAAGCTAAAATATAATTAAACTGAATTGTACTAGATGCTGAAATAAAGTTGAATTCTATAGAAGTTGCATTTAAAGTGTTGGAAATACCTAGAGCGGTTTCTAAATCTGGATCTGTCCCCCAACTATTATCCCCTTCATTTAAAGGATTTACATTTTCAACATTTCCAGCAGAGCTTACATTTCCAGATGATAATACAATTCCATTTTCGAAAGGAAAATTAGAATTAGCTCTATCAAAATACCCATAACTAGAAAAACCATTTACACTACCATTAAATGATGATGTAATGTTAGATACTTGGACACATCCTTGCACTAAGTTATTTTCTATAAGCTGTTGCGGTGTTAAAGAATCATCTATAGATATTTGCTGGGCATTTACTTGTTGAAATAACATATAAGCGATGAAACATAACATGTAATTAAACTTCATATTTGTGTTTCTTTTTTTCAAATGTTTAAACATTTTGTAGGGAAGTTTGGGGTATTTTTTGTGTACTACGAAATTAATCATTTTTCGGATGAAATGCAAAAAAAATAGATAAAATGCATTTTTCAAATTGAAATATCCGATTAAATGCTAATTTTAAAGTTATTTTGAAGGTCTATAAAATAAACCTCATAATTACATACGAGAGAATTCTTGAAAAAGTTTTATTTTCATAAAATATTAGGAATGTGTTCTTGGTTAGATAAGTAAGAGAATTACCTATTCAGGTAAACCCAACCTGTTAAGGTTTTAAAATTGGAATCGTTGGGGTGCAATACATAAAAGTAAGTTCCAGAAGGTAAGTCTCCACCACTATTTATTCCTCTATTAGATTTACCATACCATTTAAGGTCATTATTACCTTGAAAAATTAAAGTTCCGTAACGGTTATATATTAATAATTCATGATTTTCAAAAATATCGTACAATCCCTGAATATTAAAAAAATCATTAAAACCATCATTATTTGGAGAAAACCCATCTGGGATATATGGAGGACAGTTTTCTGTTAATAGCTCAAATTGGAAAATATCAAAGCAAATAGCTGTTTCTGCTCTTATAAAAATAGTTGTAGGCGTTGAAGATGGCTGATAATTTTCAGGAATTAAAATCTCGTTAATATCATTTTGTAAATCTTCTATTGTTTCATAAAATGAAAATTCAGAATAATTACTGGCCTCTATTTCTGCTAAATTAATAGTTAAATCAAAAATGGCTGTATTAAATCCAATATCACAAGCTTCCATTGCTTGTATAATTTGAGTTTCAGGAAGAGGGATAAGTGATATGTCTTCTATAACTTCATTATTTATTTCAATAATCTCTATTACATTTCCGTTTCCATTTCCATCATCATCCACAATTACAGATAATAAGAAGTCATCAAGAATATTATTAGGTATTTGTAAAGTAATCTCTCCACTTTCTGAACCTCCGATAACAATATTGCTAAATGTTTGTGATTGCCCAATAAGTATAGTTTCGGCATAAAATGAAATAATAGTTCCAGAAGGTAAACTTGCTGTACTATTTAGGTTATTTACAGTATAGTCTAGGTCTAAAGTACGATTTCCACAATTCACAAAATAATCATCTAATACTATTGTAGCATCTGGCAATTGACTATTAAGTACAGTTATAATATTATTGATTATAATTAAATCTGCTCTAAGATTACCTGTTTGAGGATCTATAGCCCCTGTGGTTAACTTTATTTCAACTTCTGTATCCCCAATTACAATATTATTTTCAATTCCATAAACATCTAAATCACAATTATAAAAATTTGTAGCATTTGTAAAACTATTAGTACCATTAAATGCATTATCAACTTCATTTAGAGGAGGGTTTGAAATAAGATTACCGTTAATAGAAATACTCTCACCATAATTTAAAGCATTATCTCCTTCCCATGCCAAAAAACCAATTTTAGCATTGTCATTGTCTAAAACATTGACGTTATTAAGTAAAATAGTTTTTTCCTGAACATTTCTGTTTATAATTTCTAATCCTTGAAATAAATTTACCTGATTTAGCGGAAGACTGTTGTTTTCGAAAATAACATACAGACTCCAACCTGCAAAATTTGTTCTAGTAGTACAATAACCAGGAATAGTTGCCAAAGTTTCTGAAATATCAAGATTAGATAATTCGTACATAGTATTACCCTCTGCTAAAATTTGATCGGTCACATCTGCATAACATGAGAAATAAGTAAGTACTCCTTGAAAAGGATCATCATAATCAACAGTATAAGTTTCATCTGCTACTACATCTGTACTATTTAAAGTTACCTCCATATCTCCAGAACCTGAACCTGCCCAATATAAATACGCAGCTATAACATTTGATGAAGAGTCTACATTTAATAAAGCCTCAGATGATGGTAAAGTTTCGCAAAAAAAACCATTTAGATTATTTTCTGCTTGATTTAAAGTATTACCTATAGCTAGATAATCATAACGACCATTAAACTGACTGAAAAGCGTAATATCTTGAGCTACTATTATTGTTGTTTGAAAAAAAACAATAATGAATAATACTATATATTTAACGCTTTTCATTCAGTCCATTTGATTACCAAGGTTTTAAAAATACAAATTCCTTATCGTTTCAACGCAAAATGGGCCTTAAAAGTTTTCACTTCATTAGTGCTCGGTTCTCTATACTGTACCGTAAACCAATACGTACTATTAGGCATTGGGTTGCCATTATAGGTACCATTCCATCCACTTCCAGAAGGGCTTAGTTGTTTTAATAGCTTGCCATAACGGTCAAAGATATAAATAATAGCATCTGCTTGTCCAGCTAAGCCATAGATGTTCCACGTATCGTGGTACCCATCCCCATTAGGTGTAAAGTAATGTGGGTAGTCTATAACAGTAATGGTTATGGTAGTTTCCCCACAGCCTATAGCGTCTCTTACCGTAATAGTATGTTCTCCTGCTTCTACATTGCTAAAGGTATACATCCCATCGTTTGGTGTATTGGCTTCCCATGCTCCGCCATCGATACTAAACTCGTATACCGAGATGGCTGTACTTGCCGTTGTTGTTGCCGTTACTGCAATATCATGTTGGTCTGCAAAGGCTAATGTGGTAATCTCTGCGGTAACCACTGGTGGCTCGCTTACTTCTACAAAGGTTACTGTATTTGGGTCGCCTACTATGGTAGAACAGCCTAAGGCACTAGTAACCACTACCGAGTAGTTCCCGCCTTCTGTTGGGGTAATACTTGATTGGTTTGTGTATTGTGGTTGTTCTACGCCTTCTAAGTACCAGGTAAAGGTATAGCCATCGGCCACAGTTAAGCCCGTGTCTATTGCTGGCGTGTTAATGACTTCTGTACCATTGGTGTTGATACATAATAGGTAATTGTCTTCTAAAT
>NZ_JBSHNT010000115.1:0-367 GCF_053601615.1 Pontimicrobium sp. MEBiC06410 | reverse complement strand
TAATATTGTTGCTTTACTGGTGGCTATAACTTGCGATAACTGCCCTAGTAATGGGGTATTAAATACCTGAGAGAGTTGTAGTTTTACTTTAAATTGTTCTTGTATTTTTGATAGTAATCGGGTTACTAATAGTGAGTGCCCGCCTAACTCGAAAAAGTTATCGTGTTTTCCTATTGTTCCTTCTTCTAGTTCTAATAGCTTAGACCACAGTATTGCTAATTGCTGTTCTACTGCTGTTTCTGGTGCTACGTATTGGGTGGTGCTTTCTACTTCTAGGCTTAGCGTTTCTAATTGTTTTCTATCGGTTTTGCCGTTTGGGGTTAATGGAATTTTATCTATTTCTATAATAAAGTTTGGTACCATATAT
>NZ_JBSHNT010000114.1:0-33455 GCF_053601615.1 Pontimicrobium sp. MEBiC06410 | reverse complement strand
ATATATGGTACCAAACTTTATTATAGAAATAGATAAAATTCCATTAACCCCAAACGGCAAAACCGATAGAAAACAATTAGAAACGCTAAGCCTAGAAGTAGAAAGCACCACCCAATACGTAGCACCAGAAACAGCAGTAGAGCAACAATTAGCAATACTATGGTCTAAGCTATTAGAACTAGAAGAAGGAACAATAGGAAAACACGATAACTTTTTCGAGTTAGGCGGGCACTCACTATTAACAGTTCAATTAGTTCAAGGGATAAATAATTTATTTAAGAATAAAAAAATAGAATTAGTTGATTTAATTAACAGTAGAACAATCTATGAGCAAGCCATTTTACTAGAAGGATTAAATGTTGAAGTAGGTTCTAAACATATAATAAATTTTAATACTTCAGAAAAAACAGTAACAGATGCCGTAGATACATTTATAATTCCTGGTATGCCTGGAATAGTAGATGGTTATTATGAATTAGCAGAAGCTTTCTCTAAAAAAGGAAGCAATACTTACGGTATTCAAATGTATGGTTTACTAGAAGGAGAAGAAGCCTATACTACTATAGAAGAGATGGCAGCACATAATATAAGAGTTATACAAAGTACATCGTCTAAAAATATTCGTTTGGTAGCACATAGCTATGGTGGAGTTGTTGTTTTTGAAATGATAAAACAATTATTAGCGAAATCAATAACTATAACAGTAGTTATCCTTTTAGATAGTTACCTCCCTAAAAAGTCTCTAAAAGTAAAAGAGAAAATGCATATTTTTATAAGTACTATAGTCACTATACTTAATATAAAAGTGTCCAAAAAAGAAACTACAGAACTAGTAGAAAAGGCAGTGAAAAAAGCTAAGAACGATCGCGTAAGTTTTATTTATGAAAGCCTTAAAAACAAAGGCGGCAAACTTAAAGAAGCATTTTTTAGTAGGTTGTATAAAGTGTGTTACAATGCTTTAAGTATCTCATATAATTTAGAAGATCAACTTAGTATAGAAGCAGTATTAGTAAAAGTAAAACAAGTACAAAATAAAGACACTCAAACATCTCAAGATTGGTCTCCATATTTTAATACATTACAAATTATAGAATCTTCAGGAAGTCATTTCGAAATGGTTAAAAAGCCATTTGTAGAGAAATGGAAAAAGAATTTAACAAGTTAGTAATAACATAATTTATTAGAGCTATAACAGTTAATAGTGGGTTGTCTACTATTAATTGTTAAGCATTTTATTCCTCATAGTAAATAACATATACACAGATGAAAAAAGTAACAATGTTCCCTGGGCAAGGCTCACAATATAAGGGAATGGGTAAAGCACTGTTTTCAAAATATAAAGCAGAAACACAATTAGCGTCAGACATTTTACAATATGATTTAGAAGAACTTTGTGTACAAGACCCCAATAGAGAATTAGTAAAAACACAATTTACCCAACCAGCACTGTATGTTGTAAATTATTTTAGGTACAAGGAGTTAAATATAGTACCAGATTATGCAATTGGACACAGTTTGGGAGAATACAATGCATTATTAGCCGCAGGAGGATTTAGTTTTGAAACTGGTTTAAAAATGGTTCAAAAAAGAGGACAGTTAATGGCAGCTGCATCCGGAGGTAGCATGGCAGCTGTACTAGGAATAAACATTGAAGCATTAAAAGAAAAAATGAACAGCTCTGAGTATGCAGATTTAGATATTGCTAATTATAATACACCAACTCAAACAGTAATATCAGGGCCTGGTGACAGTATTAAAAATATAGTAAAAAACTTTTCTGCTCAAGATATTAGAATTATTCCATTACAAGTTAGTGCACCGTTTCATTCTCGTTATATGGAGCCAGCAGCAAAAGAATTTTCAGAATTTTTAAAAGGTTTTCACTTTGAAGCATTAAAAATACCTGTTATATCTAATGTTACGGCAAGACCTTATAAAGATATTGAAATAGCCGACTTGTTAAGTCAACAAATTTCAGGATCTGTCAAGTGGTGTGAAACTATTCAATACTTAATGGGGAAAAATGTTGAAGAATACCAAGAAAACGGCAGAGGTGTACTTACTAAAATGGTTACAGAAATAAGAAAAACCTGTAATCCTATTATAGAAGAGGAACCAATAGAAACAGTAGAAACAAGTACTACAACCATTAAAGAAAAAGTAATTGTAGAAGAGAGTACAGTAGAAAAACTTGGAGCAAAATTAGGAAGTATAGACTTTAGAAACGATTATAATATCTCTTATAGTTATGTAGCAGGATCTATGTATAGAGGAACAGCATCTCAAGAACTTGTAACCCGTATGGCTAAAGCTAAAATGCTATCTTTTCTTGGTACTGGAGGATTAACTTTAAATCAAATTTCGGATGAAATAGATACAATACAATCCAAATTAGATACTAACGAAACTTATGGAATGAATCTGTTGCATAATTTAAATAATCCAGATTTAGAAAGCCAAACAGTCGAGTTATACCTTAACAAAGGAGTGAAAAATATAGAAGCCTCGGCGTTTATGTTAATAACAGAAGCTTTAGTACATTTTCATGTTTCTGGCTTAGAACAAAAAGCAGATGGAAGCATAGTAAATAGACACAAAATACTTGCTAAAATCTCTAGACCTGAAGTAGCAGAAGCATTTATGAAACCAGCTCCAGAAAAATTGGTTTATAAATTACTTGAAAAAGGGAAAATTACTCAAGCACAAGCAAATATATCGCAGACAGTTCCAGTAAGTTACGATATATGTGTAGAAGCAGATTCTGGCGGGCATACAGATGGAGGTGTAGCAACAGTATTATTACCATCCATTCAACGTTTACGAGAAGAAATTCAGAAAAAATACAAATACCAAAAGCAAATTAGAGTTGGTCTGGCTGGAGGTATTGGTACACCAGAATCTGCTGCAAGTGCTTTTGTAATGGGCGCAGATTTTGTGTTAACTGGTTCAATAAATCAATGTACTGTAGAAGCAAAAACTAGTAATGCTGTAAAGGATTTACTAGAAGCTATAAATGTTCAAGATACAGGATATGCACCATCGGGAGATATGTTCGAAATAGGATCTAAAGTGCAAGTCTTAAAAAAGGGCGTTTTATTTCCTGCAAGAGCTAATAAATTATACGCATTATATAACCAATACAATGCATTAGAAGATATTCCAGAGAAGACAGTGTTGCAATTAGAAAAAAACTACTTCAAAAAATCAATATCTGAAATATGGGAAGAAACAAAAGAACATTTTAAAAGTAAAAACAAACTAGAAGAAATAGCCAAAGCTGAACAGCGTCCCAGACATAAAATGAGCTTAATATTCCGTTGGTATTTTGGGTACAGTAGCCGTGCAGCTTTTGCAGGAAATTTAGATAATAAAGTTGATTTTCAAATTCATACAGGACCAGCATTAGGTGCTTTTAACCAATGGGTAAAAGGCTCTCGTTTAGAAAAATGGCAAAATAGACATGTAGACGAAATAGGAGCAAAACTTATGAATGAAACAGGAGCATTACTTTATAACAGACTATCTAAGATTAATAAACAATTAACAAATTCAATCTAAATAAATAAACAAAAACAATTAACAAATTCAATTTTATGAAAACTTTTAAATTTAAAAACATTACCCTATTATTAATTGCATTAGTCTTTTTACAAGCTTGTAGTAACGACGATGACAATTCAACACCAGAGCCACAACCTATTCCAGAATTAATTACTATTTCATCTGAAGGGCTTTACCCAGGTAAGTTTGACTTTAACGCTAAGAGAAATCAATTTGTAGTAGGCTCTTTAACAAAAAGTGAAGTAGGTTTAGTAAATCCACAAACAGGAGTATATACAACGTTTGTAACAGATACTAATTTGGCATTAGTAACAGGTATTTATGCAGACAATGCTAATAATAGACTATTAGTAGCCTCTGGAGACTTTGGTTTTTCTGCAAATAGCGTTGGATTAGGAAAAGTAGCCTATTTAGGTATTTATAACTTAACAACAGGAGATAAAATTACAGGAATAAATTTAGCAACATTGCACCCAGAAAATACATTTGTATTTGCGAATGATATTGCCATAGATAATAGTGGGAATATTTATGTAACAGACTCTTACAACCCAGTGATTTATAAAATAAATCAAGCAAACGAAGCTTCTATTTTCTTAGATGGAGGAAGCGCATTCGAAAACGTACCAGGCGGTGGCGGATTAGCACTTAATGGAATTGTTTATGTAGATGGAAACTTAATAGTAGGTAAAACAGACTCAGGAGAGTTATTTAAAGTACCAGTTGCAGACCCAACAAGTTTTGTTAATGTAAACATCCCAGATTATATTGGAAGCGATGGGTTAGAATTAAGAAGTGATGGAAGCATTGTTATGGTAGAAACAGGAATTGGACCAACTGCTGGTGCTCGTGTTTTAGAATCTACAGATGGATGGGTTTCTGCTCAATCGGTTTCTACATTTTCAATAGCAAGCGAAGAGTTTCCTACATCTGCAACAATAGCATATGATGGTGAAGTTTATATTTTAACATCTCACTTATCTAAATTAACTTCAGGTAATACTACACACGAAGATTACAATATTTACAGATTACAATAAACACATTTAAAACTTTATTCTGTGCTTTATATCTTTTAATAAAGCACAGAGTAATGTAGTCATTATTTAGTTTAAAGAGTAGGGCTACTTTAGATTGTAGATTTATATACTTCGCTTTAAAACTAATTCATAAAAATTAATTCAAATGAAAATAAAGTATGTTATACTTTCTGTAACAGCAATGTTATTTAGTCTCAATAATTTTGTGATAGCACAAAATAGAGATTGGTCATCGTATGCGGCAGATAAATATAATTCTAAATATTCCTCTTTAGATCAAATAAATAAAGATAATGTAAAAGACCTAGGCATTGTATGGGAGTGGGAATCTCCAGATAATGCTTTAATGAAAACAAAACGGTATCCAATTTCAATATATCAAACAACACCTTTAGCTATAAATGGTGTCTTGTACATAAGTTCTTCTCTAGGAACAGTTTCTGCTGTAAATGGTAAAACAGGAGAAACAATATGGAAATACGATCCAGAAGTATATAATGCAGAAGGTAAACCAGCGCATGGAGGATTTATGCATCGTGGTGTTTCGTATTGGGATGATGGAAAGGATGGAAGAATTGTTTTTGGAACATTAGATGGGAGATTAATTGCTATAAGTGCAAAAGATGGGAAACCCGTTGAAACCTTTGGAAACAAAGGGATTGTAGACCTTACAAAAGGGTTGAGTAGAACTTTTGCTCCAGGAGATTATAGTGTGCCTACCCCTCCAATCATTGCTAATGGCGTTATCGTTGTAGGCTCTTCTATTACAGATGCCGGGCCAAAAAGTATGAAGCCACCAGGAGATGTTAGAGGATTTGATGTAAAAACAGGAAAACAACTTTGGACATTTCATACCATTCCTCATGAGGGAGAATTTGGTTATGACACTTGGGAAAAAGGATCTGCTAAAATTATGGGAAATACAAACGTTTGGACTAGAATGAGTGCAGACGAAGAGTTAGGTTATGTATACCTTCCTGTAAGTACGCCAACTAACGATTGGTATGGAGGAGATAGACCTGGCGATAATGTATTTGCAGAAAGCCTAGTATGTTTAAATATAAAAACAGGAGAACGTATTTGGCATTTTCAAGCAGTACACCATGGCGTTTGGGATTACGATTTAGCATCGGCACCAAACCTTATGGACATTACTGTAAAAGGAAAACCTGTAAAAGCAGTTGCACAATTAACAAAACAAGGATTTGTATTTGTTTTCGATAGAGTTACAGGAGAACCAATATGGCCAATAGAAGAACGACCTGTACCACAATCTAAGGTAGAAGGAGAGCGAACCTCGTTAACACAACCATTTCCAACAAAGCCAGCACCTTATGAAAGGCAAGGTATTACTAAAGAAGATATTATAGATTTTACTCCAGAACTTAAAGAACGTGCATGGGAGAGTTTAGCAAATGTGGATAAAGGAGAATTATTTACACCTCCAACCGAAAGAGGTTTAATGTATTTACCTGGCGCATTAGGAGGCGCTAATTGGCATGGAGCAGCAGTAGATCCAGAAACTGGAATGCTATACATTCCATCTATAACTTACCCCGTATTCTTTAAAGTCGTAAAAGCAGATCCAGAAAAAACAGATGCAAAATACGATTGGGACAATTTTAGAATTGTAGGGCCAGAAGGGTTACCATTATTAAAACCTCCATACGGGCGTATTACAGCCATAGATATTAATACAGGAGATCATAAATGGCAAGTTGCTATGGGGAACGGGCCAAGAAATCACCCAATGCTAAAAGATATGGATTTACCACGTTTAGGATGGCAATTTAGAGGTTCTCCACTATTAACTAAAACACTACTGTTTGTGGGACAAGAAGGGCGATTTTTCGATTTTGTTCCAGCATTAGTTGGATCAGAACGTTTAAAAGGAGTTCCACCAGTTACTATAACTAAGTTCGAACCAAAAATGCAAGTCTTTAATAAAGATAATGGAGAACTTATAGCAGAAGTAGAACTACCATTAAATGTAACAGGAGCTCCAATGACATACATGATAGACGGAAAACAATATATCGCATTCGCTGTAGGTGGAACAGTTATTTCACCAGCCAAAATAATAGCCATTGCATTAAAATAAATATAGAATTAAAAGGGGTGTACCCATTAAATAATAATCATTAATAATTTAAAATAACAATTATGACATTTAAGAACATTTTTTTAACATTACTTTTTGTTTCATTCGTTTCGTCTGTAGCTGCTCAAGACGCAAAATGGGAAATAGATAAATCACACTCTAGCATTACGTTTAAGGTATCACACTTTAAAATAGCAACAGTAAAAGGAAATTTCGACGACTTTTCTGGAGCCATTCAATCTAAAGGAGAAGATTTTAATGGAGCTAGTACAGATATTACAATTAAAACAGCTTCAATAAACACTAATCAAAAAGATAGAGATAAGCATTTAAGAAGTGCAGATTTTTTTAATGCAGAAGCGCATCCAGAAATTACTTTTAAAAATGCATCGTTTACAAAAGTATCAGACAAAGACTATACTGTTAAAGGAGATTTAACTATTAATGGAATAACGAAACCATTTGAATTTGCTGGAACTTTTAAAGGAAGCTTTGTTCATCCAAGATTCAAAAAAACAATTGGAGTATTTGAGTTTTCAGGAACTTTACCAAGATTAGATTATAAAATAGGATCTAAATTTCCAACAGCTGCGCTAGGAGGAGATGTAGAAGTTGCTATTAGTTTAGAAACAACAAAGGCATAATACCTTAAAGAAAATACATTAAGCATACTCAATTTAAAGTAGAAATTACTTTATAAAACTACTTACCCTAAATGTTACAAATGTTTAGGTCTAAATTGAGTATGCTTTAATTAAAACAAAAAATAGTTTTTATAAACTATAAAACGAGTACATAATTCTCATAAAATAAAATTTTATATAAATGAATGCTAAAAAACATACTAGGAAACAGTATTATACATATAATAGAGTTCTGCTGGAGTATCTAAAATTAAAGCTTAATCAAAATAATATGTTCTATACTGCTAGTTTTGGAGCATCAATACTACCGGTTTTTAAAACCATGTTGTTATTGTTTTTATTTTTCAGCTTTACAAACACAAATGCGCAAACAGCAACAAAACCTTCTTTTACAGGAAGTGTTAAAGGAAAAATTATAGACGAAACAACTAAAGAACCAATACCTTATGCGTCTATTGTAATAAAAAATAAAGCAGATAATAGTATCATTACTGGAGGAATAACTAATGAAAAAGGAAATTTTGAAGTAAAAGATATACCAGGCCAAGTTATTATTTTTGAAGTACAGTTTATTGGTTACAAAACATATACTACAGAGTTAACCTTAACAAAATCTAATAAATCTATTAACTTAAATACTATAGCTATAGCAGAAGAAGCAGAAGCTTTAGAAGGTGTAACAATAGTTGCAGAACGCTCTACTATAGAACAAAAAATTGATAGAAAAATCATTAATGTAGGAAAGGATTTAACAACAGCAGGGGCATCAGCAGCAGATATTATGGTAAATGTGCCCTCTGTAGATTTAGATCAAAATGGAAACCTCTCACTTAGAGGAAACCAGAATGTTGTTGTGTTAGTAGATGGTAAACCAACTAATATTAGTACAGATCAATTATTGAAACAAATACCATCAACATCAATAAAAAAGATAGAACTAATAACAAACCCATCAGCTAAATATAATCCAGAAGGAATGAGTGGACTTATTAATATAGTACTGCATAAAAGCGCTAGAATTGGGTTTAACGGAGCTATAAACCTAGGGATAACATCTGGTATTAAAACACGATACAACAACTCATTAGATTTAAATTATCGAACAGGTAAATTTAACCTATATGGAAATTATGGAAATAATTTAGGAAAAAATAGAGTAGATGGAACTATTTTTAGACCAGAAGAAAACTCAGATCAAATATGGAGATCATTAGCAGACAACAATTCGCATTTGTTTAAAGCAGGATTAGATTATTATATAAATGATAATAACACAGTTTCATTTTTTACTACTCAAAATATATTTGATGGTGTTACAACAGGCTACACAGATATTATTTATAACAACAATGATATTCCTAACTTAAAGCAAGACCTTATTAATGATAAGGAGAACAATGCATCAACATATAATTTCGATTACAAACATTTATTCCCAAAAGAGGGGCATACTATAGAATTTGAAGCAGATTTTAATACCTATAATGGAGATGATATTTCCGATTTTAGGTTTACAGGAGGCGATAGTTCATTTCAATCGTATATAGATGATATAGATAATGAAAGGAATAATGTAATATTAAATTTAGATTATGTAAACCCATTATCAGAATCAGCTAAACTAGAATTAGGGTCGCAGGCATGGTTAAGAAGAACAGATAATACATATCAATCTACAAATGCTAATTTAGATGACTCAAGTTTTTCTTACGATAGTGATATTTTTTCTGTTTATGGTACCTACAGTAAAACATTAACTAATTGGACATATCAAATAGGAGCAAGAGTAGAAAGTTATGATATTAAAGGAAAGTTTAATCAAGTAGGAGAAGCACCAGCAACAATATCAGATAACATATTTACAGTTTACCCTTCAGCATTTTTAAAATATACTCCAGATCAAGAAGAGCAAAAAAATGCCTATCAATTGAGTTATAGTAGAAGAGTAGATAGACCTAGTGTAACACAAGTAAACCCAATTAGAGGCTGGAATACACCAAGAATAACCTCTATAGGTAATCCAGGATTATTACCACAATTTACAAACTCTTTTGAGTTTAATTATATAAGAAAATTAGGAAAAGGAAGTTTAACAGCTGGCGTATTCTATAGATTCATAAAAGATGAAATAAATAGAATAGGGTTTGATGATCCAGAAGATCCAACTAAAATTATTTTATCATACGATAACTATGATGATAATACAGCTTTTGGTTTTGAAATTTCTGCAAACTACAAAGTAACCAATTGGTGGAGTTTTAATACTAGCTTCGATTTATATTCTCAAACTCAAAAAGGAATTGTAGAAAATACATTTTTAGAAGTAGACAACTTACTGTATAATTTTAGAATGAATAATAGTTTTAAAGCAACTAAAAACTTAACCTTTCAATTATTTGGCTTGTATAGAGGACCAAATGAAAACTTACAATTTGAAGTTCAAGAATTTTCATTTGTAAACGTAGGAGGACGTTACAATTTTGCAGAAGGTAAAGGAACAGTTAGCCTTAATTTTAATGATATATTCAAAACTCAAAATTGGTCATTTGATGGAGAAAGACCACTTAAACAAATTGGGGAATTCACATGGGATTCTAGAACGGTTTATTTAGGACTATCTTACAGATTTGGTCAAGGTAAAAAGAAATCAAGAAAAAGAACGAAAAGAGAAAAGAACGAAAAGAAAAGCGGAGGTTTCCTATAATTTATTTGGTTGGGTAGTTTGTTTATCTCATAGCATTTTAATGTTGAGTTTTCAGCTTACAGATAACGCTGCCTAACCTATTTTAAGTATTAATTAATAAAAATAAAATGGAAATTAAAGCCAATTACCAAAGCATTTTAAAAATAGCATTGCCTTTAATATTGGCAAATTTAGTAGGAGGAGTTGGTCAAATTATAGATACAGCTTTTGTAAATAGAATAGGAGAAAAGGAGTTAAATGGTACAGTAATAGGAGCCATGGTTTGGATGTTTTTTTCATTCATACTATTAGGCTTTTCTTCATATGTACAACGCTTAATTGCAAAAAAAATAGGAGAAAAAAAGAATAAAGAAGTAGGTCATATTGTAGATAATATTATTATTCTAGGAGTCTTTTTATTTCTGTTTATTATAATTATTTTCTCTATAATTAGAGTTAAAGGCTTGTCTTTAATGATTAAGGATACAGAAATTATTTTATATGCCTTCGAGTATTTAGATGTCCTTATATATGGCTTACCAATAACAATCTGTGTAAGTTTTTTTTCAGCATTTTTTTCAGCATTAGGCAAAACACAGATTATTACATATAGCGTGGTTACCTATATTATTGTGAATTTAATACTAGATTACCTGCTAATTTTTGGAAATTTTGGATGCCCAGCATTAGGTGTGTATGGCTCTGGTTTGGCTACAGTAATAGCCTTGTTTTTTAGTGGTTTAACCTATCTGTATTTTGGTAATAAATTGCAGGTAGTAAAAACGTATAATTTATTTCGTTTTAAAACATTAAACGTACCCTTTTTAATAGAAGTAACAAAAAAAGCAACGCCATTAGTATTACAAAATCTTTTTCACACCTTAGCTTATTGGGTCTTTTTTATAATGATAGAAAAAATGGGGAGTGCAGAATTAAGAGTCTCATTAATTATTAGGTCTCTATATTTATTTCTATGCTTACCATTATTTGGTTTAGGAAGAGCTGTTAATACTATTTTAAGTAATATGATAGGGCGTAAGGATTACGATAATGTATATAAAGCAATAATTAAGTCCCATCAAGTAAGTTTAGGAATTAGTGGTATATTATGTCTACTCATTTTTTTAATACCAGAATTATTACTTAATATTTATACTACAGATCAAGCCTTAATACAAGATGCCATTCCAATTTTAAGAATACTATTAGTCTCTATCATTTTATTTTCTATTAGTACAATAAATACTAATATTATTATAGCAACAGGAGAAACAAAATATGTATTTGTTATAGGCGCAATAAGTGTAATAAGTTATTTATTATATGCGTACCTCTCTATATTTTGGTGGCAAGCAGATATTACAACAGTATGGCTAAGTGATTGGTTAAATTGGAGCATTTTTACCATACTATCTACAACATACTTTTTTATATGGAAACGGAAACAAAATAAAATAAGGCAATTCAGTTAATGAATTATAATTGCTTAAAATACTATGAAACATTCAGTATCTATCATTAAAATGGATAGAGTAAATAAAGCTTATAATGCATCTGTTTCCCTAGTAAAAAAGGAGTTTATTAAAATTCCTGATGCACTACATTTATTTCATAATTCAGAAAGAAAATATTATGAAAATTTAAAATACGATCGAAGAAAATTAAATTACATTTTAGGACGGTTTTCTGCTAAACTAGCAGTTAATAGGCTGTCTAAAAAGGCAACATTAGAATCTATAAAAATAGGATCAGGCGTTTTTGGTTTTCCTATAGTTAAATGCTTAAAAGTTAAAAATATACAAGTAAGTATTACACATTGTGGTAATATAGGTATGAGTGTAGCATTTAAAGAATCTCACCCAATGGGTATAGATATAGAAGAAATAAACTCTGATAAAGAAAAAGCAATACTAAGCCAAATAACACATAAAGAAATAGAGTTATTAAAAACATTAGAAATTAATAATATTTCTGGCTTTACAGCACTATGGTGCGCAAAAGAAGCTTTAGCCAAAATTATAAAAACAGGAATGATGTTAGACTTTGTGTTTCTTGAAATAGAAAACATTAAAAAAGAGGGCACTACGTTTGTCGCTACATTTCAGCATTTTGGGCAATATAAAGCTATGTGCCATGTTAATAAAAATTATGCTATAGCTATAGTGTTACCTAGAAAAACAAGTACAGATTTAACTAAAGTATGGACAATGTTCGATACCAATGTTATAGAGCCTGTAAATGTAAAAGAGAGTTAAACTTTTTTGTAACATTCAAGCACTAAAATAAATAAACGACTTTTTTAATAGTATTTATTACATATTAAAATTTAATTTATAAAAGCGACACCAGTTAGGTGTCGCTTTTTTTATGCATTATTTTGTTTTTACTGTTGAAAGCAAGAAATAGAACAATGCCTATAACTTAAAGATTAAGAATTATTTAATATATTTAGAGAAGATTTAATTTTTTACATGAAAATTGAATTTAAACGCTATAAATTTTTTAAACTGTGAAAACCTTCAAACTAACCGTAATAGGGCTACTAGTTCTATGTATTACTCAAATTACATTTGCTCAAAACGACGCTTTAAAAATCCTTTCTAATGGAAATGTAGGTGTCGGTACCAATGCTCCAAAAGTAAAATTAGAAGTCAATGGAGATGTTAAATCTCGAGGAAGAATAAAAGATAAAACAGGGGTTATTATGCCTGTTGGAAGCATTATTCAATTTGCAGGAACAAAAGCGCCAGAAGGCTGGTTATTATGCGATGGAAGTACTCACCAAAAAAGTGGCAGCAAAGGAGAGCTTTTTAAAGTAGTAGGATACACTTATGGAGGAAGTGGAAATAACTTTAAGGTTCCAGATTTAAGAAGCACTTTTCCAATGGGGGCAAATGCAGCAGTTGCTGCAGAAAAAGTTGGTAAAAAAGGAAACCCAGACCAGCATTCGCATAAAGTAAATCCGCCCAAACAAAGCTTTACTACCAATACTAAAGGAGCACATAGACATAGGTTTTGGCCTAACTGGTACAAACGAGGTTTTGCTGGAGGAGGCTACTCTGGGATAGATACAAATGGGAGAAATATTAAAAATGAAAAAACAGAATCCGAGGGCAGCCATAATCACAGTGTTGCTGTAGACATAAAAGAGTTTAATAGTGGTTCTTCTTCAGATAAAAATAGACCAAAGTGGATCGCTTTAAATTATATCATTAAATACTAAAACAATACTAATTATTCAATACAATTTTTAAAAACAAATAACTAAAACTAATATTATGGCAATTACTATTTCAGAAATTAAAAACTTAACTAAAGGAACGACTACAGCAATTACAGATAAACCAAAACTAAAAGACTTTGATAAGCAAGGTACATTCTCTGCTACCATTGTAAATAAAAAAGCAACCTTAACAGATTGGGACGGGTTTGAAGCAGGAGATAATATTCAAGTAATATGGAAAGATGGAACTAAGGTAGTCGCAAGAGGAGTAGGAGGAACTATAAAAAAAGAAGGTACAGAAGCAGGAGAAGTGGTAATTACTATAAGTGATTTAACAGATGTCTCTAAATATAGTGTTGGTTTAAACGGACAGATGGAAATAGGAGAAGAAGGAAACCCAAGTAAAGCCGCTTTAGTAAGCGTTAGGATTGGGAATTTAAAAACAAAAGAAAACCCTAAAGCCGATTGGATAATAGATTTTAGTGATAAAACAGGAAAAGCAGAAGGAAGTGAAATAGATGTAAAAACACTAATAGCTTGGATACAGAAAAAAACAGGAGACAACAATAAACCAGAATTACCAGCTATAAAAGATAAAGATGGAAACGATAAAAGCGTAGAAGATTTTATTATAGAATTTAAAGACTTTTACTACAATATAACACAGAAAGTATTCGATTTTAATATAGCATCTAAGGAAGGAAACGAAATAACATTTGGAGACTTTACCATTAAAAATGTAGGATTTAGAGTAACCAATAATGCAGTTACTATAGAAGAAACAACAGAAGAAGAAAGTACAGAAGCATAATTGTTACCAAACATAATGTACAAATAACAAACTAACGGTAAGTTTAGTTTGTATAAACCTATACATAAATGTAATTTATAAATGTCTGAAGTACAACCAAAGTCATTACTATTAGAAATTGAGGGGCAAACGGATTTCCATATGGGGAACCCTAATGCCCCTTTAGCTGTAAATATTGCTTTTGGTTATAGAAAAATTATAAAAAAATCAGAAACAACAAGTACACTATATGCCTCTCTAACATCGGTTAAGGAAGAAGGTATAACTATAAAAGACATTATTAATTCCTGCACAACAGATACAGTAGATAATACTCCTGAAATATTAGAAAAAGTAGCCTTTAAATCGTTCTCTGTAACCTATGGAACGGGAGGAGTAAATGCAACTTCGCTTACCATTACCTTTAACTGTAAGCTTACTATAAACAATCGCATTTTTGATGCGGCTATTATTGTAGGCTATACCAAAGCAAAAAATGGTAAAAAAGCAACATTTCTTTTTAAAGGTATTTTAAAAGTAAATACCCATCGTTTTGAACTGCAATTCTCTAAAAACGAAATAGGCTGGTACGTCTATGCAGGATATATTAATAAAGGTGAAGTAACCATAAAATTAAGAGAATTAGCAACCTATTTCTTTGGTGCCGAAGTAACCAAACAAATACCAGAGTTAGCATTTACACTTAAAGACTTTAAAGCCTTTTTACTGCTTAAAAAAGAACAAAATAAAACCAGTCTTCTCTTTGGTATGGGAGCAGATTTAGCAATAGACCTAAAAAAATTACCATTAGCTGGCCCTACATTATCTCAAAAAAATGCCTTTGCCTTTAAAGAAGTCCTAGCTATTTATGCAAAAGGAACATTTACAAAAGAAGAACTTAAAAGCTTTGAAGCCTTACCAAAAGTAGATATAGTAGAAGGTTTTAATATCTCTACTCAACTCATCATTAATGGAAAAGAAGACTATTATGTTTTAAATGATGGTAATAATAAAAATTACGAAGCAGATACAAGTGAGTCTGAAAATAGCACAAAAGAAGTCGTTAAACCATTGGGAGGAGCTATTTCATCTAAAGCTAAATGGAAAAAAATAAATAAAAAGATTGGGCCTGTAAACCTTCAAAGAATAGGCTTTGCTTACGAAAACAGTAAAGTTATTTTATTATTAGATGCCTCTATGGAAATGGCGGGAATGGGAATGGAACTCATGGGCTTTGGTTTAGGCTTTAAACTAAAATGGCCACCAGAAACCCCAGATTTTTATTTAGATGGATTAGGACTATCGTACAAAGTACCGCCAATAGAAATATCGGGAGCATTTTTGCATGCTACAACAACCTATAAAGGAAAAACAATAGATGTTTATAATGGTGGAGCCATAATAAAAGTAAGTAAATTCTCTATAGCAGCAATAGGCTCTTATGGAAAAGTAGAGAATAGAGCGTCTTTATTTATTTACGGTGTATTTAACGGCCCAATAGGAGGCCCAGCATTCTTTTTTGTAACAGGTTTAGCAGCAGGATTTGGATATAATAGAAAAGTTAATATCCCATCTGTAAATGAAGTAGCATCATATCCATTAGTCTCATTAGCTATGCAACCAGAAAAAGATGGCGGTTTGCTCTCGGTTTTAGGTAGTTTAGAAACACCTATGAAAAACGGAAAAACACCCATAGAAATTTCTGTAGGAGATTATTGGTTTGCTGTAGGTATCAAGTTCTCGTCGTTTAAAATAATAGAATCTTTTGTATTACTAACAGTAAATTTTGGAACCCAATTAGAGTTTACCATTATGGGACTTTCTAGATTAAGTTGGCCAGAGAAGTCTATTTCGAAAGAACCAATAGTATATATAGAATTAGCAATATTAGCACATTTTGGTCCAGGAAGCGATGTTATCTCTGTAGAAGCCGTCCTAACACCCAACTCTTATGTGTTATCTAAAAACTGTAAACTATCAGGAGGGTTTGCATTCTATACCTGGATAAAAGGACCCCATGAAGGCGATTTTGTAATAACACTAGGAGGCTATCATCCAAAATTTAATAAACCAACACACTATCCAACAGTACCTAGAGTAGCCCTAAATTGGAGAATAAGCAAACAACTTATTATAAAAGGAGAATTATACTATGCACTAACAACCTCGGCAATAATGGCAGGAGGAAAATGGGAAGTACTTTTTAAAACCTCTATAGTAAAAGTAACATTTGTACTATGGGCAAATATGCTAATAGCATGGGCACCATTTCAGTATGCTATAGATATGGGTATAACTATTAGAATAGAAGCCAGAATAAAAATAGCATTTGTAAGAGTGCACTTTAATTTCGAAATGAGTGTGCAATTACACTTATGGGGACCTCCATTTGCAGGAGAAATTTATGTAGATTGGACTATTTTTTCATTTACCATTCCATTTGGAAACCATAAAAAAACAAAACCACAAAACCTTAAATGGCACAAATTTGCTACAGGATTTATACCACAGAAAAAAGAAAGCTCTAATGCACCAGTAGCTAGAGTAGCTGCTACAAATGTAAATGGGCACCAATCTGTTTCAAACATAGATCCAATTAATATAACCATAAGTAATGGTTTAATAGAAGTAAAAGGAAAAGAAAAATTCTCGGTAGTGAACCCATATCAATTGGGCATTTCTATAGAATCGTTTATACCAGTTTCTAGCTTAAAAATTAATGGCAAGCAATTACCAAAAGAAACAGTAATGAAATCGGCTATAGGTAATAGCAACTATAGCAAAAGAGAACTACAAATAGGAATAAGACCTTGCGGATTTACAGCTAAAGATGTAATATTTAACATGAATGTTAAGGTGATGCTAGGTGGTAAAACCTTAAAAATAGACGACTTATCATACATCTGTTCAGCAAAAGGTGTCGCAGAAGCATTATGGGGAGCGACAGCATCTAAAAACAACAATAATAATCCAGGCACATCAAAAGTAATTACAAATGTACTATCTGGAGTAGAACTACTTTCAAAAAAGAAAACAAAAGAACCACAACAAATTAGAACATTTGATTTTTCTAAACTAGAAGAAGATACACATGAAGAAAGCGAATGGAAATTTGAGTCAGTAAAAGTAGGAGCAGCATATCATGAATACGATGTATTAGGGTATTATAGCGATAAAGAAGGCGTGTCAACCCGAGTAAAAGGAATCATAGAAAAAACGTTTAACAAAGCACAAGTTTCAGAAAAAAGAAATAAAATATGTGAGTTACTTAAAGATGTATTTGATGCAGATATAGAAGATATAGAAGAAGATAAAATAGAAGAAAAAATAATAAAAAGAGGAACCGAATATTTTAAAGGAACACCAGTACTGTGCGAAATAGGAGAAATACCTCAATACCCAACAGATGTAAATAATTAAAAATGAGTGAGAATACAAAAATAGTGCAATGCTTTTTATCACCTATGGTAGCAGGGAAATATACCGTAGAGGTAGAGCAGAATGTAGTACATAAAGAACAAAGTATTCAAAATATAAATAAAACATTCAGTTTTGGAGTTGATGCAGCACGATTTACATTAAAGCCAAATGATATATATTCTGTATATCCACCAGCAAATAAATCGGGGAATTACTCAGAAACCCTTCCACATATTGTTTTTTCCAGACGTACTTTACCGTGGGAACGCACAATAGATGGAAAACCATATACATTGCAAGAAGAAGGAGACGCATCTCAGGACTTTAAACCAGTACCATGGATGGCATTACTACTCTTTAATGAAGAAGAAATGACAGGAGTAAAAATAAAATCTAGCACTATTGCCGATATATTGCAACCCGAAGCTTCAGATAAAATAACAAGACCAGAAATACATAATAAAACGACTCAAGAGCAAAACGTATTAAAACTAATGGAATGGGAGCAACCAGAAGATGGTTGTTATACTATAGACATTACTAAAAAGCAATTTGAAAAACACATACCCTCTAAAGACAGCCTATCTTATTTAGCACATGCCAAAGAAGTAGATATACTAAATAAAGATAAAGAAGGCATAGAAGATATTAATGAAGAAGAAGGGAAAGGCATTTTTTCGGTTATGGTGGGTAATAGCTTGCCAACACATAATAAAAACCATACAGCTATTTTAGTATCGCTAGAAGGATATGCTAATTATTTAGAAGGAGCAGACTCAAAAAAGACAATTCCAGATAATAATAAAGTAAGACTAGTTGTATTAGCTAATTGGAATTTTGATAATTCGGGAGAAGCAACATTTTCCGAATTAATAAATAAAATAGAAGTAAAAAGTATGCAAGTAAAAACGGCTAAAAAAGCGGAGGAACTAGCGCCCTATTTTCAAGCTGGCTATACAGCAATGGAGCATATAACCAGAGAAGGTGTAAAAACGGTATCATGGTATCGAGGACCATTTGTACCTAAACTATTACCCGCAATGTCAAAAAGTATAACGTTTTCTTCGGCAGACTCAGCATTACGATACGATAAAACAACTGGGTTTTTCGATGTGTCTATTTCTGCTGCATGGCAATTAGGGCGTACATTAGGGTTGCAAAATCAAGAGTTTTCTAAAGCCATGTTAAACTGGCGTATCACCGAAAAACAAGAAGAAGTAGAAAAGAAACAAAAAGAAGAAGTAAGCGATATTGTAGGAAACAACAAGGAAATTCCACTAAAAAATAAAGTGATAAACTACCTAGGAGAATTGCATAACGTCGAAATAGAAACCCCAGAAAGGGAGTTGGTAGTTAAAGCAGAAAGCACTTCAAAAATTCCTAAAGAAGTAAAAAACTTTTTAAACTCACTCTACAAGTTAAAAGGCGTACCTTTTTCATATTTAGTACCTCATGAATTTTATTTAAAAAAAGACGATGAAAATTCAGGTGCTTTGTCATTATTCTACGTAGACCCTAATTGGGTAGAAGCTTTATTAGATGGCGCTTTAAGTATAGGTAGAGTTAGTAATATAGATAATGTTTTAGACCGAGTTATGCGTGGTGAGTTTTTAGATGATTATGTACCGCAAACAATAGAAACACCAGAAGAAACAGACGATAATATAGAAGGAAGGCGTTTAAATACAACCGGCTTTTTATTACGATCAGATTTAGTTTCAGGATGGAGAGGTGTAGAAATAAAAGCCTATAATGAAGCAGGAAAATTATTACCCGCTTATAGGTTTGAACGCATAGATTCTGATATTTTTCTTGGAATTTTTAATGGTAATGTCGCTTCAATAGAAATAAAACAACCTTATGAAGGTTTGCACTTTGGTATAAAAGAAAATCATGACGAAACACCTAACATGCATTACAAATCATTAAAAGATGATGAAGGAATGAAGATGCATGTTATGGGAATGGAAGCATTAGAAGTAAGAGAAGAATTTGATGATGGTTTAATAAAAGAAGGAGTGGTGGATATTTCTGGTCTCGCAAATACAATGAAGCAGAAAATAGTAAACAAAAGAGGCATGATAATGGGAATGCATGAAAGTACAGGAAAAAAACCGGTTTTTACATCTGCAGAATTTGCCTACCAAATGATAGATAGCCCTATTAAACATACAATTAAAATTAAAAACTAGAAGAAATGAATGATGTCGCAAAGCTTCTAGTACCAATGTCTATAGAAGCCTTAGTATTAAGCAAAGCAAAAAATAATTGTGTAGACCTAAGTGCGCAATTAAAAGATTACGAACAAAGTATTTTGGGAGAAGCATTACAACCTAAAGTAAATAAAACACTAACTTTAGAAAAAGGAGTGCATTTGCACTGGACCTTACCAAAAGCACTAAAACACGCTTTTGTTGAAGACGAAGGCGACATAAAATTTCCATACGTACCAAACCGATGGATGGTAACACGTATACAAACCAATAAAGGAGTAAAAGAAATACCAGCAAAGTTATGGATAGTAGAAAGCGATGCCATAGTAAAAGGCGGTGTACCTAATTGGGTTGTTGTAAATGATAACACCTTAGAGTTTAAAAGTATAGGAAAAAGTAAAGTATGGCATACAGATTACAAAGAAGCAAATACAAAACCATTGTTAACAGCAGTAGGAGCAGCCAATCCGTTATTTGCATCGTTTTATCCAGAGAGTGAAAATGTCTTTGGTTTTCATGATACTATGGAAGATGTAGATAGTAGTGAGAAAAATACCTTTAGTTATATAATAACAGGTTGGTATAGTAATCCAGAAGCCGATCCTTTAGCACCATTACCATTAACTGGAGAAAGTAATCCAGAAGCAGAGAAGAAAAGAAATAAAGAAAGAGAATGGTTTAAAAAACAATGGCAATGTACAAGCAAAACACACCCAAATTCATGTGTGTTACACGCTTCAATACAAGGTGTAAAATGGGAAGAAAATATGCCAGATGGTGTGCCTAGAGGAGCAATAGAAGTATATGCAGGAAATACAGCCGTAGAAGCTTTAAGCGCTCAAATAACTAAAGGAACAACACACCATTCGGAAACAAAAAAAGCCAATGTAGAAAACTTATTAAACGCATTACAATATCAACTTTTAGATGATGAAGCTAACGAACCAAGCATTAATAAACTAAAAGTAGAAACACACAGAAGAAGTTTTACGCCAAAAAACAGAAACCATATATGGGAAATAACACGAATAGAAGTAAATACTAATCAATTAGAAAAAGATAAAGAAGAAAGAATACATTTTCCAAACGATCCCGATTTATTAGACAATCTTAAAAAGCTAAATAAAGCGCAAGTAAAACAAAATGTACTTATAGAAGAAATAGAAGGCGCGCAACAAGAATATTATTTTCTCTGGTATAAACAAGCTTTAAAAACAATAAAACAATACACAATAGACGCTTTTAACTATGAAGATTCTAGAAAAGCAACATTAGATGGTATTGTATCTAAAAAAGTAGATGTAGATTTATTAGAAACAGAAATAAATCAAGCAAAAAATAAAATATTACAAAACAAGCATATTAATGGAGTAAACGCAGAATTTGAACTTAAAAAGAAAGCAGAAGACCGTTTTTGGGAACCCAATGACCCTGTATTATTGTTGTGTGGTTCTGGAATAGGAAATACAGAAAAACCAATTTTAGAAAGTTCAAAGCAGAAAATACAATGTAGACAGCTTGAAGAAGTTTTTAAAACATTAAAAATTAATGTACCAACAACACATAACGATTTTATAGCAACCATTACAATAAACTCATTTTCTATACCAAAAATAGATGCCCTATCACATGACAAGATTCCTTACAAAATAATACAAGCTATTGTTAAAGAATCTGTACTACTCGATAAAGCGTTTGCAGCAGACATTGCTCTATTAAGCTATAAAGAAGCACAAATAGGAGAAGGTAGAGATACAACAAGTAGTGTAATAAAAGAATTTGCTAAAAAAATAGTAGAAAAAGTACAAGCAAAGCCAGTAGATGAAACAAAAAAATGCATCTTAGCAGAACCTTTTTCAATACTACAATGGGAACAAGCATGGTCGCCTTTATTTATGGTTTGGGAAGTAGATTATTCGCCAAGCAATACAACAATTAAAAATTTAGATATTATAGAAAACACTAAGGCATGGCAATTAGAAGATAACATAACATTTAAAAATAAGACCTTAACAACAGTAAACAACGCATCCAGATATTCGGGTATAAGCCCGTTTTCAAATTCGGTTTTTACAAACTTAAAAGATACAATACCAGAAGCAATAGTAAACAAATACGGACAGCTAAATTTAATAGCACAATCGTTAAGTGGTTTAAATAAATACCTATTAATGCAAAGACCCGAGGTGCAATTACCACCTTTTGAGTACAAACCTAATAGAATTTATAATTTTGAGTCTGAATATAAAATCGACGAAGACGAACTTAAAATTATAGGAGAAGAAGGTTATATTCTAGGCTGTAATCCTGGTAATATAGATGGAGAAGATAATTTATTTAATCCGCTACGTGCTGGGCTATTAGAAATTATTAATCTCTCTGTAGTAGATATTTTTGGACAAGTACAAAAAGTTATAGCAGTAGGAGATAGTAATAATTCCGAAGTTACATGCTCTGTTACAATGCAAGGTAATGCATTGGCAATAAAAGAGGTGATACCATTACCTCCAAGAATTGTACAACCATCACGATTACAATTTCATTGGTTAAATAAACAAGAAGATATTATTTTTCAAGATGCAGGTAAACTAGATAATCCCATATTTGGGTGGTTAGTTCCTAATTATTTAGACAATAATATTATGGTTTACGATGGTAATGGAAATGAAATTGTAGTACTACAAATAACAAAAGATATTACAAAATTCCAAGGAATACAACTAACCAAAACACCTTTTCCAGGAGCAGACGAAGCCTCTATTATTCCCGAAAACGAACAATTAAAAGCATTTTTAGAGAATATTAATTCTGGAACCATAGCCGCAGGGATTATGGACCTAGCAAAAACAATAAACGATAACCTATCTAACAATAACCCTATACAAAATAACACATCGGCTTTATTTTGTGGGCAACCAGTAGCTATAGCAAGATGCTCAATTGGAATGGAATTATTAGGGCAGCCTGAATATAATCAACGTTGGGACGAATCAGGGAAAGAAAATACAGGAGCAATAGAAACAGTTAAATTTCCTCTGCATTTAGGAGATTATACAATAGATAAAGATGGGTTATTAGGCTATTTTATAGAAAGTAACTATGAGCATTTAAATATAACAACCAATGCCCCAGAGTTTAAATACAGTGAAAGCGAGTCTTTTTTCAAAACAAAAAATGCAATAAAAATAACACTAAATAAAACACCAATAAAATTAACGCTTTTAATAGACCCTTCAGCAGGAGTACACTTGTCTACTGGCGTTTTACCAACAAAATTTGTTGAATTATATCATCATAATACAAAAGAAATATTAGGACAATTAAATACCAGTTTTATGATGGCCCCTTTTATAGCAGACAAAGTAGCACCAGGAATACCTACACCGTCGAGTATGAATACCAATTGGAAATGGACGCATAAATCTAATGTAAATACATGGCAAACAGATAAAAACATTGAAGACGGTAAAACAAAAGAGCAGTCGAACTTTAAAAAGCAGCAAATTTACGAGGGTTGGCTTAGATTAAGTAATTTAAAAAACAAGTAAATAGGTAACTATAAAATATAAAACAAATGGAGTATGTAACTACTGGAAGTAATAATACTGTTACCAACAACAAAGAATTAGATTTAAGTATTAAAATTATAAAAGAACCGTTTAAACCAATTTTAATAACGGGTAGTTTTACTATAGAAGGCCTAGATAAAATAGCACAAGGCGAAGCATTAAAAAAAGCGACCTGTACATTATATGGGAAAACTAATGATGAAAATAATATAACAACACCAATTGAGCTATGTAATTTAAGTTACGACGCTAATAATCCTGCAAAACGCTCATATATTTTTCCAAGAAGCTTTAAAGATGAATATAATTTTATAGACTTAAAAATTAGTAACGCTAAATGTAGCATTAAGGCACTTACCGAAACTTTAAAAATAACTTTTTGGGATAAAAACAATATAAATAGTTTAGGAGATGTCGCTTTAAATACCATAAATTTTAGAGTTCAGAATGAAGAAGAAAAACCAGAAATAATATCCTTTACAGCAAATCCAACGGTATTACAAGGTAATAATAATAGTTCCACTGTTTTAGAATGGAGTATTAAAGGAGAAAATTATAGTTATGCTTTAAAAGATGGATTAGAAACGATACATTTTGGAAACTCAGGAACTATAGAAAAGCAAGAGTTTGAGATAGAATCTCCACGTAATGGAGACCATATCTACACCTTAGAAGTCACACAAGGCAATTCCATAATAACCAAAAGTGTAAAAATAAGAGCTTTAGGGCGATCTGATTTATTAACAGATGCTAACCCTAGAAAACCATTATTAATAGCTAATTTTTGTGTAAGCCATAATTCAGATTACCTTTTTAGTTTACTACTAAGAGAATCTAGAAATCAAGCAGAATTAGATAGCATAGGGTATACAAATGAAGGCTTTTCTGGTAATTGGTCTAAGTTCTCACTTTCAGAAGAAGATAAAGACAAATTAAAACCACATGTAAATGCACCCATGGTACACTTAAAAAGAGTGGGAGAACTCTATGGGCGATTATTTTTAATAGGCGGGAGTTATGTAAAACCTATGGAATGTTATAACTCTGTAGTTATAATAGACCTCGAAAGTCCTTCAGAAAACAATAAAGTAAGAGTTATTCAAGATTTACCTTGGCCTTCAAGAATGGGACATTCTTGTACTGTATATCCACATGGAACAAGCGACAAAATATGGCTAATAGGAGGTGTAGATGAATGGGGAGAAACACAAAATGATATTTGGGTTTCTAGTAATGGCGAACATTGGGATAATATAGATAGTAAAGGTAGTGTTAACACAGATAACAACAACCCAAAATCTATGAACTGGAAGGCCAGGTGTATGGCTGGAGTATCATTAGAATTAGATAAAAATAATACTAAAAAAGCATTGTGGTTTGGTGGAGGGTATTCAGAAATTGAAGGGCAAGAAACACGAGATATTTGGAAATGGGATAACACCAAATGGACTCAAATAATAACCACACGATATAATAGAGACAAACAAAAAGATGAAGACATTCCATTATTAGTGTTGGAGAAACCTAAAAACTACTTATCATCAGGCTTAGCTTTTATTGGTATAAATAACACAGAAACAACAGAAATGTATTTGTTGGGGCTTTATAAACAAAACGGTGTCGTAAAAAAGTATTTTAATAGAATAAGAAGTAAAAATAGAAATTACGATATTAATGAGTTAAGTACTAACGCAATATCAGATGCATTAGAAACCAGTAGTAACTCGCAAATTATTACAGCCTATTTTAAAGGTTGTTTATGGTACTTAATACTTACAGATAAAGGAAATAATGGAATAGCCTATTCACAACTATTTTTCTGGGTGCCAACAATAACACCAAAAACATTAATTCTATCATAAATTTTAAACTAATAAACCAAAATAAGTTATGTATAATCAAAGCAGATATAAATACAATATAGTTTTCGTTAGTTTATTATTATTCTTTTTAGGACATACGCAATCCAAACATACAGTAGTGCTACCAGATGTAGACGTAACAATTCCTAAAGCAAGAGATAATAATTTAAAAATTCATGCTAACAGTATAGGAGAAGAAAAAGAAAAATCGTTCTTTAAGTTCTTTTTTGGTCATTTACCAGAATATACTACAATAGAAAGTTATCAGTTAAAACTATATGGTTTTCCAGATAAAGCAAACCAAAAACAAACCATAACAATACTAAAAGGCGGTAAAAATGATAATAATTGGACAGGTAACGAAGCCCTAAACGATTCTAAGTTACGTTGGGCAGATATTAACTTTAATACCTCAATAGGACGCTATCAAGTAAGAGAAGAAGAATCTATAATTATAAAATTAAACCCTAAAAAGTTTAATAGGGAAAATACATTAATCTCTTTAGCAGCAAGATCTCCTGAAAAAGAAGCAACCAATACATTTTATTCGTTATTAACCTCCAAAACAACCAATAATTTTTCTAAACGACCTAAGTTATTACTTACTTACGATATAGCTTACGCTCCACTTAGAGCAGATTGGGCACAACCTTATGGAAATGCACAACATAGCGGATTTATAAACTGGAAAAATAATGCATTTACAACAGAAGTAAAAGTGCAAAAACTACCAAACACATCTAATGATTTAATAGTTGGAGCAGACCCTACAGGAGCATTAGTTATATATAAAAACCAACCTATTATTTTTACACAATCTAATACAGGAACTAAAGTGTTTAAAGTAAAACAATTAAATGCTAACGGGCACGTATTATGGGAGAAATCGGTGGATGGTATGGCTAAATGTTGGCCATTAATAAACGAAAAAGGACTATTATACTATATTTCTGTAAATGGAAAATTAACAGTATTAAATCTAGAAGAACAAGGAAAAGAAGTCTATTCTAAATCTTTAAAAGAGGCAACAGAGGGGCAAATAAGTAATATAAATAATAATGCAACAATAGGTTACGATAATACTCTGTATTTAACCTCTAACGAAGGCATTGTAGCCGTTTCTTTCCCACAATTTAAAGTGCGCTGGAAATACAAAACAAAAGCAAACGAACGTAATGGAACGATAACTTTAAGCGAAGATGAAAGCAAGGCCTTTTTTATTAACATAAATACAACACAAGGACAAGGACGTTTAGTAGTGTTAGATAATAATGATGGTACAGTGCTAAGTACTTCAAACTTTGTATTAGGTAGTTATTCAAACGATGGAAATTATTACATTCCTGCACCAGTAGTACAAACTATTAAGCCTTTTTTAGGAGCAAAATACTCAAGGATTTTTGTTTTAAATGGTTACGATAACAGTAATAAATTATTTGTATTCGATGTTAAAAAAGGCACCATAGATGAAACTAATGTTGTTAAAAGTAATAATTCTGTAAATACAGGGATTTCTCAACCAGTTATAGATGGCGACTCTAATGTATTTTTTGTTTATAACGGAAAAATGGCCAAATACGATGATAATGATGATTTTGAAGTTTTAAACGCTTCAGATTATAATTTAGACAACGCCTCTATTTTAGTAGCAGATAACAGTTCTAATATTTATGCAATAGACCCTTACGATAAGCATAATAGCGGAGCACAGCGACTTATAGGTTTTAAATACGATAAAAGTTTACAAAAAACATTTGCAACACAATTTAATATAGCCACTACAGGAAATCTAAAAAAGAACTTAGTGTTAGCACCAGATGGTACATTGTATACCGTTACACAAAATAACGTAATAGCAATAACACCAAAAAAAGTATCTAAAAACACAATAGAACTAGCTAAGTTAAACACTAATACAGTATATAGAGCCACAAATAATATTAGTGTAGAAGATGTTAAAGTCCCATCAAGAGTGAATACTATTTTGTATTCGGGAGGAAGTATCTCTTTAAAGCCAGGATTTAGTATTGCTAGAGGTTCAGAATTAACATTTAAAACAGGATATTAACATGAAAAAGTTATTAAAAATAATGGTGCTAATACACTGCTTTATATTACAAATAGGACTTGCTCAAAATAATGAAGCGTTCAAAATTTTAAAAAATGGTAATGTAGGTATCGCTACTAGTGTACCAAAAGCTAAACTAGATGTAAATGGAAATGTTCTCATTCAAGCTGATTTATATGTTAAAAAGGAAATAATATTAGAGGGTAAATTAAACGTATCTAATAATATTAATGTTTCAGGAGTACTAAATGCGCAAAATAATATAAATACTAATGGTAAAATTCAAGAGAATAAACAAGATTTAGTGCCCAAAGGAACTATTATAATGTGGAGTGGAGATATAAATAGAAAACCTAAAGGTTGGCTTTTGTGCGATGGAAGTAATAACACTCCAGATTTGAGAGACCGATTTATTGTTGGAGCAGGAAAATCATATAAAGTTAAAAATACAGGAGGGCAAAAAGAAGTGACTTTAACAGTTAAGCAGATGCCGTCTCATGCACATAATGTTAATAGGCAAACAACATGTTCAGGTAAAGGGTGTAGTACAAAACATAATATATTTAGCGTAGATAAAACTGGAGGATCAAATTATACTGCAAAAGCGGGAGGAAGTATGCCACATGAAAATAGACCTCCATATTACGCATTATATTTTTTAATGAAATCATAATTATAAGTAAAATATAACATGAAAAACACACTTAAAATAAACGTATTAATAGTGATTTTTGCTATAATAAGTACACAGCTATTTGCCCAAAACGAGGCACTTAAAATTTTAGAAAATGGAAATGTAGGTATAAATACAAATACACCATCTCAAAAACTGGAAGTTAATGGGAATATAGTTACCGAAACAGCCTTTTTAGGAACAGGAGCGCACGGAAAAGTATATGCTGCCTTTGGGTATAAAGGATTAGGAAATAATGGAAAGGATTATTCATTATTACAAAGTAATGTAGGGTTAACTTTCCTTAATGCGGCTAAAGATCAATCGATACGTTTTCGTTTAAATAATGAAGATAAAATGATTATGGATGCTTCTGGAAATTTTGGAATAGGAACAATTACGCCTTTTGAAAAATTACACATACAAAATGGAAGCTTAACAATAAGAAGCAAAAATACATTGTATGGAGCTTTAAAATTAGGAACGAGTAATAAAACTTATATAAATAGTTGGGCAGGATTAGAATCGTATAATACAGGAGGGCTAGATCAAGCAGATTTACGGTTTTATACCTCATATGGAGCAAGAAAAGAACGTCTTAGAATTACACAAGAAGGAAAAGTTGGGGTAGGTATAGGAAACCCTAACTCTAAATTGCATATTGAAAGTGAAATTTCAAATCCAGGAACAGTTGGCTCATGTGCATTAAGAATAGAATCATCAAATAGTGATGCAGGAAGTATTCAATTTGGAGTTAATAAAGGATATAGTTGGATTCAATCTCATGGAGGTAGACCATTAACAATAAACCAATATAATAATGTTGGTATAGGTACAAGCACACCAACACAGGCAAAATTAGTAATTTCTGGAGGTCCTAAAAACTCTATAGATTCTTATGCTTATTTAGTTAACAAAGCTAACAAGGTTGGTAGAGCCAAGAGTATAGATATAAATTATTCTATTTATGCAACAGATAGGATAGCTTGTAATGAGTTTAATGCGTTTTCCGATGCACGCATAAAAGACATAATAGGAGTAAGTGATAGTGCTAAGGATTTAGAAATATTATCTAAAATAGAAATTACCAATTATAAACTAACAGATACTATAAAAAATGGAAATAAAATAAACAAAAAGGTAATAGCACAACAAGTAAAAAAAGTCTATCCACAAGCAGTAGATGATAAAGTAACAGAAGTAATTCCTAATATTTATGAAATAAGTAATATTAAAAACGGTTGGATAACATTAAAAGAACAAAAGCTTAAAACGGGAGATCGTATAAAATTAATTTTTGCAGATGAAGACGTAATTGCAAATGTATTAGAAGTTAAAGAAAATGCAATAAAAGTAGATCGTAATAATACTGGACAAGTATTTGTATACGGAAAAGAAGTACATGATTTTCATACAGTAGATTATGAAGCCATTTCCATGCTAAATGTAAGTGCTACACAAGCACTATTAAAACGAGTAGAACAATTAGAAAGCGATAAAAAAGAGCTGGCAGAAAAGCAAAATGAAACCGAAGAAAAATTAACAACAACAATTTCTAGAATTGAAAAACTAGAGAAATTATTAATAAATGTAGAGTAGAAGTAATGCTCTATAATTAATTTTTTATGTTTCAGCTTAAAAAAGAAAATTCATAACAAATGCCTGATAAATGCTAAGTACATTAGTAAGCAATCAGGCATTTACTATATAATAATTACTCTTCTATATGTACATCTAAAGCACTTTCATGTTTTATAGTAACATTTTGGTCACTTTTTGCACCATAAATACTATTCATATAATTAATTATTGTGTCTTTATCCATACTATAAATAGTTGAATAAATAGTAGCATTAGAAGAAGTTGCAGCTTTGTAACTTTCTTTAAAAGTATAAGACGAATCTCCTCTAAATACAAATAAACTATCTAATATAGGTGCTACAACAATTTGAGAACCTTTAGAAGATGCCGCTTTAGCTTTTGCAATTGCACTTTTAGAAGCTTGCGTTGGGACAGCAAAATAAGTTTTAAAATCTAAAATATCAAAGTTAGAAGTATTATAAATAAATGTTTTAAAAGCAGGATTATTACCATGCCCAATAGTAATACCAGGTGTAGAAATAGATAAACCAATCATATCCGTTGGTGTAGTATTATGATGTGATTTGTATAAACGCCTTAAACCATCTAAATGAGTATGGCCTGTTAATATACCAGCTATATTAGACTGTTTTTTTTCTATAAAATCTAAAAATGCATTTTGAAGATTTAAAGTATCATTTTGCTTGTTAATATAATTTAAATCTGTATTCCACATAGGGCCACCACTATAGCCATCATTCCCCGGAGGAATATGCATCATCATAATTATTCTATCAGAAGCTTTTATATTATTTAAAGTATTATCTAACCAACGCATTTGTACCTGTGTAGCTTCCTGTTGAGATTTTCCATCATCTCCCACCATTTCACTTTTGCCCTTAACAGTTATTTGGTGGCTATTATAAGCATAACTTTTAGTTGTAAAAATGACAGTATTTAAAGCGATGATTTTTACAGTATTCCCACCTGTATTAACATCTGCAGAATAAAAACCAAACGCTTTATTATAATCAATATTAGTAACCGTAGTAGAAGGTGTATTTTTATGTAATACAGGCCATGGATAAGAAGTATCTGTAGAAAAAGGAGTATTGTTGTTAGAGTCTGTAAAAGAATGATAATCTCCACCTAAAGAATCGTTGTTTCCAGGTAGATACAAAATAGGGATATTTATGTTTAGGTCGCCTAAATGCTCTAACATAAGTTTTACATTTGTTTTTCGCATGCTATCATCATGATGAGGTAAATCTCCGAGATAAACCATAAACTTAGGATTTTCATTTTTTACAACAGTTTCTATTTTTGTTTTAGTACGTGACCAGAGAGAATTACCAGTATCATTCTGGCTACCAAATTTGGTGTTTTCAATAGAACTATCTAAATGCACATCAGACAGAGATAAAAAAGTAGCGGTTGTAACAACATCATCTTCTACTTCTGTAACTGTTTTTTTTTCTTCTTTACAACCAAATAAAAGTATTGTAAATAAAAATAGATATATAGCGTTTAATTTCATTTTTTTTGGATTTAGTTAATTGTGGGAAAGCAATATATATAAATACCTTTTTTTATTTTAAGGTAAAAATACCTGTTTTTTTAAAATCTTATTTATCTAAATTCGAGTATCCCTAATTTATAATAAAGTCAAAGCACTTTTTTATTAGTTCCTAAAAAAATAATATTAATCTTTTAAACTTATAATTATGAGTACACAATTTTTAACATGGAATATGCAAGGCGCAGGATCTGGAAATAACCCTATTCTTAAATGGGAACAGTTAATAGGTTATCTTAATATAAATAATAATGTTAATTATGTCGCTTTTCAAGAAGGCGGTCAAAAAAGTACTTATGATGCTCTAAAAGCTAAAGGTTATACTATAGGTTTTCAAACGATAGAGAGAAAAATATATAACCGTGGTAAAAACCCAGAAATATTATGGCAATTTGATTATTTTGAAGCTTCTACAGACAAAGGGGACAATAAATACGGAGTATTCTTTTTAAGTAAATACACAAAAAAGATAGGAGAGGATTGGAAAGAAACAAAGCGAGTAAGTTTAGGCGTACTGTATCGTTTACCTAGAAAAATAACAAAATGGATGTTTGTAAAATTTGGAGATGATATTTCTGATGCATTACGCCCGCCTGTAGGTATTATAATTAATGAAGAATTTATGGTAGCCAGTCTCCATTCTACCGCAAGAGGAGGCTATAATACAGAAGATCTAGTACAGAATGTATGCGATTGGTTTAGAGGAGAAGGCTTAAATGAACTTTATATATTGGGAGACTTTAATATAAATGGACTATCACAACAAACTTTAAATAAATGGTTGGTTAATTACAAGGAGTTAAAAGGAATATTACAAACTGTACCACTTGGTGGAGTAGGAAAAAAAGAACAGTATACCCATTATGGAGACAAGGGAAAAAATAGATTAGATTATGGAGTGTACATTTACGATGAAAACAATATAGAAGATACCGAATTTCAATTTAAAACAGTATATTACGATAAAGAACAACCAGCATTTCCACAAAATCAACCTATACCGAACCCTTTATCTCCTGGGAATCATAATTTTTATTTTAAATCAGATCATCGCCCATTATTATTTAGCTATGAAGATATGTAATAAAAGAAAGATTCTGAGACTATCTTATCGCAACAGTTTACTTTTTTTACTTATAGTTTATTAGATTTTACTACATATTCCAAGTGTATAGTTTACTAAAGGACTAGCGAACTACTTTTCTATTAAATAATACTTTACGGTTTCTATTATTTAATTGAATATAAAATTGATAAAAACTCTAATATGTTTTTTTGAATATATAGGAGTTTATTGGCTAATTATTAAAATGAGCAGCCTTAATGTAATATACGTTTAGTAGAATTTAGGTTTATTTATAGTATGAGTATTCAAAGGAGAAAAGTATTATATTTATGTGTATACAAATAAAAAACTAAGGCTAAAAGAATGTTGCACATACAGAAATAAAAAAAGCCTCACATTTCTGTGAAGCTTTGATTTTACTTGTAGCGAGAACGAGATTTGAACTCATGACTTCTGAGTTATGAACCTAAAAACACACAGGGTTAACCTTCTGTTTGTTAGATTTTTAAGAATTGGTGGGTTAACAAATACCTACAAATGTAGATAAAACGGTACTCTGAAGCTAAGTACCGTTTTTTATTTTGTCTTCATCAACAGATAAATAATATTACTATACATTTTACCTTGTAAATCATTAAGGGAGCTCATGATTTTTTTCACTTTCTATATGTAGTCCTTATTAATTAAAATCAAAAGCATAAAACTAATTTTTTAATACAGATGAAACAATTGCTTTTCTATGAAAAACAGAAAGTTTACCTATAATAAAGTTCATAATTCCGAAATCTGAACCTTTGAAACCTCTTATTTTTAGGAGTGATTGAATGTTTTTTAAAACTTTGTGTTGTATTAATAATAAAATTAAGTAAAAATGAAAACAACAATGATCACTCTTTTGATGATTGGAGTATTAACACAATCATTTGCTCAAGAAGTAATTTTCAAGGCGAAAGTGATAAAAGAAGAAGTGCCAACGGTAATAATCGATGAAGTGGTAGAAGATTTTCCAGACTATGAACTCGAAGAATTTTATACCATCCCAATAAATTTTATTGAAGAAGATATTATTGTCGAGACCGATAAATTAGGAACTGGAAATTATTGTAGTTACGAGATTAAATTAAAAAATGGCAATGATGAATTAAGAGCTTACTATGATAAGGATGGAAAGTTAATTTATTCAATGGAAAAAGGCGTAAATGTTCCGCTACCTGTTGTAGTCAGAAATGTTATTGCTAAGGAATTGGACTTGCAACAAAAAACTGGACAAAAAGAAGAGAGATTATGCTGCTAATTTTTGATTGTTCATTTCTGTTTCAAATTCTTCAATAGATTTTAAGCCTAAAGCCGTGTGTAATCTTTTTCTATTATACCAAGTTTCAATC
>NZ_JBSHNT010000113.1:0-372 GCF_053601615.1 Pontimicrobium sp. MEBiC06410 | reverse complement strand
GTAGGCTATTCCTTCTGAGTCTTTTTTAAAGGTTGTACGTAATGACTCGTGGCGTGCTACTAATGCATTGATACTTTGCTCTAAGTACGCTATGTTGAGCGCACCATTCACTTCTAATAATCCTGGTATGTGGTACCTTTCGCTTTGTCCCAACTCTGCTAAAAACCATAGGCGTTGTTGTGCAAAGGATAGCGGTAATTGGACTCTGTTTTTTACAACTGTTATTCTAGGTAATATTGTTGCTTTACTGGTGGCTATAACTTGCGATAACTGCCCTAGTAATGGGGTATTAAATACCTGAGAGAGTTGTAGTTTTACTTTAAATTGTTCTTGTATTTTTGATAGTAATCGGGTTACTAATAGTGAGTGCCC
>NZ_JBSHNT010000112.1:0-9768 GCF_053601615.1 Pontimicrobium sp. MEBiC06410 | reverse complement strand
TCTTGGTCTACTACATCTGGGATGCCATCCATGTCGGCATCTGGTCCCATGTCTACGGTTATGGTTACCGTTGCGGTATCACAAACATCGTCTGGTGTTGGTCCATCGCCTGTTAAATCGTTACATACCGTGTAGTCTACGGTTACTGTCATACCGCCTTCGCTTAAAGCTGGCGTGTAGTTTAACTCGCCTGTATTTTCATCGAATGTGATGATTCCTACTCCTGTGCCTGTGCCTGCATCGGTGATGTATACATCACTTCCGGCTGTGCTTGTATTGTCTGGTAAGTAATCGTCGTTTGTTAAAATGTCTATAGTCTCAACCATGCCTACCATTGCTGTTGCGGTATCGTCTACTGCGGTTGGGTCTTGTGGGTTAGAATCGGTTGTATCTGGGTTACCATCGTTATCGTCGTCTGGGTCACAGGTGTTGGCTATTCCATCGGTATCTGGGTCTGGGCCTGTTTCTAAGTGATCTGCTGTGGTGTTACTATCGCTGTCTGCTCCTGTGGCTGGGTAACTGGCTCCTACGACTGTTCCGTTAGCATTGACTGCTGCTGGGTCGGTGCCATATTGTCCGCCATCTCCGCCATCGGCTGTGTTCTCTCCATAGTATTCGTTAGCGTCTGAGCAGCCATCGTCATCACTGTCACTGTCTAAGAAATCGGGTAGGTTTTCGCCTACGTTACCATCGGTATCGGTTGGGCTTGATACGCCTGTGCCTGCACTGCTTGGGATTCCTGTAACTGGGTCTGGGGTTCCATCGGCTATGCCGTCGTTATTAGCGTCTGTTCCGCCAGTTTCTGCGGTATCGTAGATGCCATCATTATCGGCATCTAGGTCTAAGTGGTTACTTACGCCATCACCATCATTATCGTACGCTGGTTCTACGGTTCCGTTAACGTCGCCTACTAATGGATCGGCTGGGTCGTCGTCTAAATAGTTTGGTACGCCATCGTTATCGTCATCGGCACTTGGGTCACCTGGGCCTTCGGCTATGTCTAGAATACCATCGTTATCGTCGTCTTGGTCACTTATGTCTGGTACACCATCTGAATCAATATCTGATCCTGTAACCGTAATAGTTATTATAGCTTGTTCGCAAACTGCTACTCCACTTGCATCATTACAGACTTCATATATTATAGTTACATTTGTACCAAATTCTGTAACAGTTGGAGTATATGTAATCTCCCCTGTTGTTGGGTTTATCGAAATAGTTCCTGTAGCTGTACCTGTACCTGTATCTGTAACTGTTGTTACCCCAGCATTTGTTAAATCATTGTTATCTAGATAATCATCATTAACTAACACATCTATTATCACTGGTACTAGAACATCTGATGTTGCCGTATCATTATTTGCTGTAGGTGATCCTGGATTAGGGTCGGAAGGATCTGGATTACCATCTCCATCTGTATCGGCAACACTTACTGTAAAATTTATTGTTAATGAGGATACTGCTGTTGTACAACTAGTTAATGTATAATCAAATATATAAGTGCCAGTAATTAACCCGAAGCTATCCAATGTTCCTGCTCCTTGGTCAAAATTAGCTCCTGGAGAATCTGAACCTGCATTCAAGCTCCATGTTCCTCCAACGTCTGGTGAGCCAAGGAGGTTTGTAAATAAATCAATAATTCCTGAAGTAGTATTTTCTGTAATTGTATTATTTGTTCCTGCATTTGGAACAGCTTGTACTGCTACTGTTACTGATGTTGTTGCATTTATTAAACATGGAGACATCGCGTTTACTGTATAATCAAAAGTATATGATCCGCCTGTAGTTGGATCGTAAGTTCCTGCTCCTGCATTGAAATCTCCTCCTGGATTGTCTGTAGAGCTTCCTGATACAGACCAAATTCCTCCCGCATCTGCTCCTGCTAATAACGTATTTAAGTCTACAACTGCATCACCTGCACAGGCAAAATCATCTGTGCTTGTTCCAGAAACTGGTAAATCTGTAACTACAACTTGCATAACATCTTCTCCTCCACAAGCTGTACCATTGTCTGTGCTTAATCTAAACCATGTTGTTTCATTTACAACTACAGAAGGGGTTAAAGTTGCATTTTCAAAACCTGTGCTCCAAGGCCCAGTTGCACTATCTGTACTATAAGACCACTCATATCCTCCTGTACTATTTAACCCTACACCATTCTGTATATTTAGGGTTTCTCCTGCTACTACTGGTGATGTAAAAGGCACTTCATATATTGAAGCTGTACCGGGGTCACAAGAGCCATCATTAATTTGAGCTGCTGGTGTCCCGTCTGGGATTGTTCCACTAGTAAAAGTTGAAGTGTTTCCTCCTTCTGAAAAAGAAATAATTACTGAGTCTATTTCACCTACATCTAGGTTTTCGCAATCATATACTTGAACTTTCCAACCTCCTTGTCTAGCATCATATCCTATAAATGGAGTAACATCTATAGGTGTTGCCCCTATAGCAGGGCTAAAAACTCCACATCCTGTAGTGTTATTTGAAGGGTCTGTATAATAGGCATTATAGGTTCCTGTTAGTGCTGGCCCTGCTCCACTACATGCATTGTTTCTAGAAAACTCACAAATGTCAAAAACAGGAAGTGTTGGCGTTATTGTTTGATCATTAGTAAAAGTTAAATTTACTGCATTATCTGCGGCATAACACGGGCTTCCGTTTTCATTTATTCCTAAGGGTATGGTAACTAATCCGTCTGGAGATACCATGTAATATCCTACATCAGAAATATATGTATGAGTTACATTAAATGTTACTGAAAAAATTGTTGAACTTGTTATTTTAAATGGTCTTTCTACTGGATCGTAGTATGTAAAAGTGGGATTATTTGCTGCTATACCACTTAAATTAACTGTATCTCCTGCACAGGCTGTTACATCTGCTCCTGCATCTGGTTGAATTTGTGTATTCCATACCCATGCTCTCCCTTCTTCTATTGTTCCTCCATCATTTCTTACTACTAAATAGCCTCCATCTGCTAGACCTGTTTGAATTCTTGTAGAATTTATTGCATAGTCAATATACGAGTTTGTTGCGGCATCGTATATATACCAATCATAAATTGTTCCTCCTCCTCCTGCTGGACATTCAAGCTGTCCTGTTCCTGCTCCTCCATCAAAAATAAAAATTGGATCATCTGAATTTGCTGAAAAGATTGCACTTGTGTAACTAGTTGTTAATGTTCCACAATTTGAGGAAGCTGCTGGAGTTGTTAATGCTATTTCACTTCCTTCTAATTTTATAACCAATACTGTTGTTATAGCATCTGCACATGGACCTGTTCCTGAAACTACATAGTTAAAAGTCGAAGGCCCTAATGGTAAACTAGAGACTGTTATTACACTTCCTGATAAGGCTCCTGTTCCATCATTATCTATCCATGTTCCTCCTATGTCTTGAGAACCATCTAAAGCTGTTACTAAATCTACTGTTGTATCCGTAGTAAAAACATACAAAGGCCCTGAGGTAGATCCTGAATTTGGTGGATTTGTTAATGTAATAGTGGCTGTAACTGTAGCTGATGTGTTTCCAAAAGGATCTGTTACATTAATTTCTACAACTCTTGGTGTAGTTGTTTCTGGTGTTGCCGTTGAGTTTGTATAAACTAAATCGTCTAGTGTATTACGAAGTGTGTTTACATCTGCACTTTCATTAGTTACTATTAATGTAGTCGTTCCATTTCCTGTTACAGAAATCCCAGGAAAAATACCTTTTATACTCAATTCTTCATTTCCTACATCTTGTGGATTAGTAAGTGTTATTGTCATAAAATCTAATCCATGGGGAGCATTAAATACCGAAGTAGCTCCTGTTGTTGCTATGTCTATAAACTCAGAACTATTAGAACACCCAGGTACATCTATATTTATTCCTCCTGCTCCTGTGATATTGGTATCATCTAATCTTATATATGGAACTGGAGCTAAATCTAAAGTAAAAGGTTCTCCAGTTGCTGCTTCTGTTCCATCTGTTACATAATATTCTACTGTTAATGTGGTAATAGCAATATTACTTTGAACTGTCCAATATGTACCCGAACTTGTTATAGAACTTATTGACCCTATATGTATTTCAGAAGTGTTATTATTATTTATAAAATGTCCTGTTTGAGCGCTATTGAGTTCGCCATTAAATGCAGCTCCAGCGTCTGGACTAGCTATTTTTATATTCTCTGTTCTTATTAATTCGCTGTGTTCTTGAGAACTTAAAATTACATGTACTGGCTCACTAAATGTATAAGTATATGTATTACCTGAGACACCTGTTGTTGCTCTAGAGTTATTAAAGCTATTTGTTAAAATCACGCTTGGTGGAACTGCATTAATACTTCCTCCTGTTGTAGCTGATCCTGCAGATGTTATATCTACTGTAACGTACGTTGTTCCATCTCCAATGGCTGAAAAACTACTAGTCTGAAAATTGTTTTCTGGTGTTGTCCCAGATAAGCCTCCCCACGTTGTTATAACTTGAGCATTTAAATTAAACGAAATTGCACTTATAAACATTATAAATACAATTGTTTTAATTGGCTTTAATACACTTATAGTATATTCTTTTTCTTGAAAAGTATAGTGTTTTATCTCATTGTAAAGCATACTATTTATGCTTCTTTCAAGACTATTTTTTCGTAAATAATTTATTTTACTTTCTAAGCTTTGTTTTTCATTAGCTTCTTCAAAAAACTGAATTATTTTTGAATAAATAATAAGAAAATATGTTAACATAATAATCGGTTTTATTAATAATATTGATGTTATCCTGCCTCCTATTGTTTGCTCTCCAAAGTTTACAATAGTGGTCTTATTTTTTACTTGTAACTATTTATTTAGTAGAAACCTAAATTGATTTTATAATTCTTATTTTATATGTTGTTTAGATACTTGTATAATTTTCAATATAGTAGACTAATGTTATTGATGATGTAAATAATTATTATAAAATAGATGATTATTTTTAATTACCCATAATCATAATTATTATTGTCTATACTCTTTTTTTTATACTCATTATTGCTTTCTAGCTGGAAGGCATTTAAGAAGATTGAGGAATTTTTTTTAAGAAAAGAAGTCTCTTTATTACATTTTTCTTTCTGTATGCAAAAAAATGAAATTTGATAATTAAAGAATGTGTAATTTTCCTTACCTTGTGGATTATTTCCATTATGGAATTTTATCATCCATGTAAGGATTGAATTAATATATATAATCATAATAGTCTATTTAATTATTTAAATTGATTGTTATCCTAGCCCTGCTTTTGTTTGCTCTCCAAAGTCATCACAATTGCGGGGTTTATATTTTATAGCTTATTTATAATAAATAAACCTCAAGAAAAATAATTTAGCCAATTAAACTTACTATAGTAGTATATAATTTTAATAAATGAGATAGTTTTCATATTTCAGGATGTGTTAGTTTAGTTAGTTGGTATTTTTAGCAATCTATGAGATTAATAGTTTAGGGGGAAGAATCTCACTTTTATAAAGTTATTTATTTTTTTAACTAAAATAGAACAGTAATTTACGTATTAGACGAAATGCATAAATAATCGCTGAAATACATATTTCTTTATAAATTTTATTATCCTTGCTGTATTTTTTACATTAAAAATAAAAAATATACTAAAAAAGCGATTTCATTATATAATGAAATCGCTTTTTTAAAACTTTATGTTTACTTATTAGTTTTCTGTTATTATAAACTCGCTACGTCTATTTTGCTGATGCTCATTCTTAGAACACTGTATGTTGTTACTACAGCGATTTACCAATTGTGTTTCTCCATAACCTTTACCAGAAAGTCGACTTCTTGAAATCCCTCCTTTTTCTACAATCCAATTTATAGTTGAAGTATTACGCCTTGATGATAATTTATTGTTATATACATCTTCACCCCTAGAATCTGTATGAGATTTTACATAAATTTTTACTGTTGGATACTTTTTTAAGTAATCTATTACTTTTTGTATTTCTATTTGCGCATCTGGGCGTATGTTAGATTTATCGTAATCGAAATATATTGGTTTAAGGTCTAATAATTTAAATAAATCTTTACCAACAGATGCTGCAGATGTATCTGGTGTTAAGTTTAGTTTTAAAACAACGTCTTTATTATCATTTGGTTTTATTTTAAGTTTTATTGTTTCTTGAATAAAACCATCTTTTGATACTATTACTTTGTACGTTTGTTTTTTACAATCTGCTTCGTAACTAAATACACCATTTTTATCAGATGTAAGATTTTTAACTTCTATTCCTTTTTCATTAACCACTGCTACACTTGCATATTCTATTATTTCATTCGTCTCTTTATTTATTGTTGTTCCAGATATTAACTTAGTACAAAATTCTCTTTTAAATTTATATATATCATCATCTCCTTTTCCTTTTAATCTATTAGATGTTAAATAACCAATATTAGTAAATTCATCTATTATAAATTCGAAATCATCTCTAGAACTGTTTATTGGTTTTGCAAGATTTATTGCCTCAGCTTTTGCATCGTCTAGACGTTTCATAAAAATATCTAAACCTCCTAAACCTGGCCTTCCATCTGAAGAGAAATATAATGTTCCATTATTACTAATATAAGGAAAGTTTTCTCTTCCTTCTGTATTTACTTTATTTCCTAAATTTTTAGGTTCTCCATAAGTACCATCTTCATTTATATCAACTACAAAAATGTCTGAATTTCCTAATGTTCCAGGCATATCGCTGGCAAAATATAGTTTTGTTTCATCTAAATTTAGTGCTGGGTGTGCTACATTATATTCATCACTATTAAAAGGCATACTTTCTATATCATTCCACTCACCATCTACTAAAGTTGCTTTAAAGATTTTTAATCCATTTACTTTTTCACTACTCTCTCGTGTTTTCCCTTTGTAATAATTATTTCTTGTATAATACATTGTTAATCCATCTTTTGTAAAAGAGGTAGACGATTCATGATATTTTGTATTTATTTTTTTAGATAATGGAATTACATTTGTAGAAGAATCAGCCTTATAATATAAATCTAGAAATGGTTGCTTATTCCATTGGTATAATTTTCCGTCTCCTCTTGAAGAAGCAAATACAATTCCACCTTTATAAAAAGATGTTCCAAAGTCTGAAAAACGTGAGTTAAAATCTAAATTATTTAATTCAAATTCTGCAGATAATTCTTCTATTCTTTCTAAATATCTTTTTGATTTTACAAATAAAACAGAACGCATATCTTCAGGTTTTAACTCTGCAAATTTATTCATATACTTATTTGCTTCTTCATAATTGCCTAATGCTTTTAGACTCATAGCATATCTATAATAATACTCATACTCAACGACTGTATCGTCTTGAGAGAGTAATACTTTGTACCACTTTGACGCTTCTTCCATTTTAGCATTAAAATAATAAGCGTTACCTAACTTTTGCAATACTTCTGGTGTAGTATTACCAGATTCAACTAGCTCTAATAATACCTTAGTAGATTCTACATACGAAAAATTATTATATTTTTTATTCGCTCTTTTATTAGACTGTCCAAAAGTAACATTAAAGACCAATGCTAATATCGTTAATATGTATATTGTTTTTTTCATCTGTTTTCTATATCTAGTTTTTAGAAAAATCTTGGTGATAATATCTTATCTGGTTCATTTAAGAATTCGAATCTTAAGAAGACTTCAAAAGATCCAGATTGAAACTCTGTTCTACCTAAAGCTGTAATTTCTCTATCGTAAGCAAAACCAACCATTATACCATCTGTAAATTGATATCCTACTAACCCGCTAAATGCTGCATCCCATCTGTAAGCAACTCCTAAAGTTAATTTTTCTCTTAAAAGAAAATTGGCCGTTAAATCTGCTTGTAAAGGAGCTCCTGTAACTGCTTTTAATAGAAATGCTGGCTTAAATTTTAAATCTGCATTTAAATCGAAAACATATCCCCCTATTAAATAAGCATTCATTCTTTCTCTAGCTTGTGATAGTGATGCTTCGTCAAAATGAGTTGTTTCTAATAAATTTGGAACAGATAAACCTAAATACCATTTATCTCCCTTTCTATAATATACTCCGGCTCCAACATTAGGTGAAAATTTGTTTTTTATATCATTTTGTAAAAGTAGGTCTCCTGAATTGTATGCTGATAATTCTGAATAAGCTACATCTAATAAATGCCCTCCTCCTTTTAAACCAAAAGAGAGTTTTCCTTCTTCTGAAGTATTAATTGTATAAGAAAAATCTATATCGAAATACGTTTCGTGTGTCGGTCCTATTTTATCATTTATTATAGAAAGTCCTAATCCTACTTTCTTATCTTCTCCTATTGGAGAATGTAAATTAAATGTTTGCGTGCGTGGAGCTCCATCTAACCCTACCCATTGAGAACGATGTAAAAGTAACCCACTTAAAACATCTCTAGATCCTGCATAAGCAGGATTCACACTCATTGTATTATACATATACTGTGTATACTGAGCATCTTGCTGTGCTTTACTTTCTCCTATAAAAATACAGCTTATAAGGATTATTAATATTGCTATTTTATTTTTCATTGTAATTATTTTTAAGAGGTAGTAAATTACTACTACCTCTTTATTTTTTAATGTATTAACGTTGTATGTATAGATAACCTGCTCTTGATTTTTCTTCGCCTGTAGTATCATTTGTATATTCTAATACATAGAAATAAGTTCCAACTGGTAATAATTCATCTTGTTGTATTGTTACTCGACCGTTAGATTCTCCTCTAAAGAAGTTTCCGTTCTGTCCATAACCTTTTGTCTTGTATACTATTACTCCCCACCTGTTGTATATAGTAACTGTGTTATTAGGGAATAATTCTATATTACGAATAGTGAATACATCATTATCTCCATCTCCATTAGGTGTAACTGCATTGAATACTACTAAGTTATCATCGTCTAACATAGGATTATCTAATTCTAAATAATCTGGCAATCCATCATTATCACTATCTACTCCATCTCCTCCAAATCCAATACCATCTCCATTTGGATCTGCTCCTTCAATTAGAGTTATTAACCCATCGCCATCATCATCTATATCCAAGTAATCAGGAATTCCGTCGCCATCGGTATCATCATTAGTAGGATCATTGTCTCCTGTTGGTTCTACTTCTCCATCTGAGTTATCTGTATCTCCATAATCCTCATTGATAGTATCCACTCCATCATTATCATCATCTGGATCTAACCAGTTAGGAATTCCATCTTCGTCGGTATCTAAAACACTATCACCTTCATAAGTAAATTCAACTCCATTTGGTACATTGTCATTATCACAATCGCCATTATACCACTCCATAGATTGAGGAGTATTAATATTAGTATCTATAAACTCGCATGGATTGTTTGGGTCTGTTCCATCCATTATTTCTACACCATTAGTAACACCATCGCCATCACAATCTATCGTTAAATATTCATCTGTTGGATCTAATGTGACATCTTCAATATTGAAATCACATGGATCAGTTGGGTCTGTTCCGTTTGGTCCAGGAATCCCATCTCCATCTGGGTCAATTTCATCACCATTTGTTACGCCATCGCCATCACAATCAGCATTCAAGAAATCTCCATCCTGCGTTAATGTTATGTCTGATGCATCGAACTCACATGGGTTGTTCCAGTCTGTACCATCTGGACCTGGTGTTCCATCGCCATCTGGATCTATCTCATCGCCATTTGTTACCCCATCGCCATCGCAATCTGCATCTGCAAATATTGGGTTATTTAAATCTTCGTCGCCTAATGTTCCATCATC
>NZ_JBSHNT010000111.1:0-405 GCF_053601615.1 Pontimicrobium sp. MEBiC06410 | reverse complement strand
TTGTTACCCCATCGCCATCGCAATCTGCATCTGCAAATATTGGGTTATTTAAATCTTCGTCGCCTAATGTTCCATCATCTGTACATGGATCATTTGGATCTGGGTCGGTACCATTTGGTGTTCCGTCTCCATCACAGTCTGCTGCATCCCAATCGCCTCCTTGTGGAAGTGTTACGTCTGTTGCATCAAACTCACATGGGTTATTCCAGTCTGTACCATCTGGACCTGGTGTTCCATCGCCATCTGGATCTATCTCATCGCCATTTGTTACCCCATCGCCATCGCAATCTGCATCTGCAAATATTGGGTTATTTAAATCTTCGTCGCCTAATGTTCCATCATCTGTACATGGATCATTTGGATCTGGGTCGGTACCATTTGGTGTTCCGTCTCCATCACAGTCTG
>NZ_JBSHNT010000110.1:0-447 GCF_053601615.1 Pontimicrobium sp. MEBiC06410 | reverse complement strand
TATAGTTTTCTCAAACTAGTTTTAAAAATCATTAACTTTAGTTATGCAAGGTAAAAAAGAGTATCAAGAAAAACTATTCACTAGTTTTCTGTTAAGTGAGCGTGTAAGTAAAACAAACTTTTACAGACGCTTAAAAGAGGTCTTAAATTTAGACTATTTATATGGCTTGACAGAGCAGTATTATGGAACAAGCGGACAGAAAAGCATCGATCCTATTGTGTTTTTTAAACTCTGTTTGGTGGGGTATTTAGAGAATATAATAAGTGACCGCAAACTAATAGAACATTGTAGTTTAAGACTAGATATCCTTTATTTTTTAGACTACGATATCGATGAGTGCTTACCTTGGCATTCGACATTAAGTAGAACGCGTCAATTATTTCCAGAAGCAATCTTCGAAACGGTATTTACAAAAGTATTGAGTTTATGTATAGACAACGGTATGGT
>NZ_JBSHNT010000109.1:0-229 GCF_053601615.1 Pontimicrobium sp. MEBiC06410 | reverse complement strand
GACCATTCCAGCAGGAAGCACGAGTGTCGATGTAGTGATTCCAATCACGGATGATGCCATAGATGAAGCCGATGAGACCTTTACCGTAGATGGCACAGTAACCAGCGGAAACACAGCAAACACGGACCCAAGCGGAACAGTAACGATCACCGATAACGACAATGCGCCAACAGTAACAATAGCCGACGCAACAGTCAACGAAGGCGCTGGCACAGTAACCGTTCCAGTA
>NZ_JBSHNT010000108.1:0-283 GCF_053601615.1 Pontimicrobium sp. MEBiC06410 | reverse complement strand
TGTTGTCGTGACAATATCTACTACAACATCTGTTGAACTTACGGTATCTATGCTTACTGGAACGGTTACTGTGCCAGCGCCTTCGTTGACTGTTGCATCAGCTATTGTTACTGTTGGCGCATTGTCGTTATCGGTGATCGTGACTGTTCCGCTTGGGTCCGTGTTTGCTGTGTTTCCGCTGGTTACTGTGCCATCTACGGTAAAGGTCTCATCGGCTTCATCTATGGCATCATCCGTGATTGGAATCACTACATCGACACTCGTGCTTCCTGCTGGAATGGTC
>NZ_JBSHNT010000107.1:0-322 GCF_053601615.1 Pontimicrobium sp. MEBiC06410 | reverse complement strand
CGCTATTGGCCAGTGCGTCTTCGTGTACTTGTAAATCGAAGGTTAAGGCTGTTGTTAAACATCCGGTTACGGTATTGGTAATGTTGACATAGATGGTTTGTGGGTTGCTGGTATTGGTGAATAGCCCGCCTGGGGTTAAATCATTCATTCCTGCATCGGCCTCGGCTTGTGTTTCATGGTAGGTTACCGTGAAAATTGCGGGGTCTTGTCCGTTTAATATGGCATCGGTCATGGTTGTAAAGTCAAAGCTTTCGTATACGCCATCGGTGTTTAACTCACAGTGGGTGTAATCGTCTACTGGGGTGACTACTGGTAATGGGTT
>NZ_JBSHNT010000106.1:0-231 GCF_053601615.1 Pontimicrobium sp. MEBiC06410 | reverse complement strand
TACTGTGCCAGCGCCTTCGTTGACTGTTGCGTCAGCTATTGTTACTGTTGGCGCATTGTCGTTATCGGTGATCGTTACTGTTCCGCTTGGGTCCGTGTTTGCTGTGTTTCCGCTGGTTACTGTGCCATCGACGGTAAAGGTTTCATCGGCTTCATCTATGGCATCATCCGTGATTGGAATCACTACATCGACACTCGTGCTTCCTGCTGGAATGGTCACGGTTGTTGTCGT
>NZ_JBSHNT010000105.1:0-206 GCF_053601615.1 Pontimicrobium sp. MEBiC06410 | reverse complement strand
AGGAGATGTTACAGACGAAGCAGATAACTGTTCTACAACCCTAGACGCTACCTACACAGACACTATAGTCGCTGGAACTTGCGAAGGATCATTCGTAATCACCAGAACATGGACATTAACAGATAGCTGTGGTAACACTGCGCCAGAACAAACGCAAACCATTACCGTTTCCGATAATATCGCACCAACATTTACTGCACCGGCAG
>NZ_JBSHNT010000104.1:0-343 GCF_053601615.1 Pontimicrobium sp. MEBiC06410 | reverse complement strand
GCAAGTTCCAGCGACTACAGCGTCTGTGTAGGTCGCGTCTAGGGTTGTAGAACAGTTATCTGCTTCGTCTGTAACATCTCCTGTAATGTTTACTCCAGCATCGTAGTTACATGATGCATCTGTAAATATCTCAATATCTGCCGGAGCAGTAAATGTTGGCGCGATATTATCAGACACCGTGATGGTTTGCGTTTGTTCTGGTGCAGTGTTACCACAGCTATCTGTTAATGTCCATGTTCTTGTGATAATGAATGACCCTTCGCAAGTTCCAGCGACTACAGTGTCTGTATAGGTCGCGTCTAGTGTTGCAGAACAGTTATCTGCTTCGTCTGTAACATCTCCC
>NZ_JBSHNT010000103.1:0-431 GCF_053601615.1 Pontimicrobium sp. MEBiC06410 | reverse complement strand
GTAGGCTATTCCTTCTGAGTCTTTTTTAAAGGTTGTACGTAATGACTCGTGGCGTGCTACTAATGCATTGATACTTTGCTCTAAGTACGCTATGTTGAGCGCACCATTCACTTCTAATAATCCTGGTATGTGGTACCTTTCACTTTGTCCCAACTCTGCTAAAAACCATAGGCGTTGTTGTGCAAAGGATAGCGGTAGTTGGACTCTGTTTTTTACAACTGTTATTCTAGGTAATATTGTTGCTTTACTAGTGGCTATAACTTGGGATAACTGCCCTAATAATGGGGTGCTAAATACCTGAGAGAGTTGTAGTTTTACTTTAAATTGTTCTTGTATTTTTGATAGTAATCGGGTTACTAATAGTGAGTGCCCACCTAACTCGAAAAAGTTATCGTGTTTTCCTATTGTTCCTTCTTCTAGTTCTAATAGCT
>NZ_JBSHNT010000102.1:0-339 GCF_053601615.1 Pontimicrobium sp. MEBiC06410 | reverse complement strand
TTGACGATAAGTTGTAGTTCTACAAAGCTTGCACAGTCTGTTGCGATAGTTGAGCTTTCTATTCGTACATAAATGGTTTGCATGTTAACCACAATGTTATTGTAAATGCCAGTGATGGCATTAATGTTGTTTTCTGCATCGGCCATGGTTTCATGGTAGGTGATGACTAATCCTGCTGTTACTCCACAGGCCACTTCGTTATCGGCTTGGGTTAAATCGAATTCTCCAAAGCCATCGCTGTCTGGGTCGCAGTATTCTAATGGTGTTGGGGTGCAGGCTACTGGGGCTTGCTCGACTTGTAAGGTTAGCGTTGTTGTATCATAACAGCCTGTGTTTACG
>NZ_JBSHNT010000101.1:0-208 GCF_053601615.1 Pontimicrobium sp. MEBiC06410 | reverse complement strand
ATTAGTAGGCGTATCGATAAAAGGACAAGCACAATTAGGCGCAGTAACCATTAAGGTGTCTTGACACGATCCATTAACAGCACTAGTTGCAGTAATTGTAATATCCGTTCCAGCAGGAACACCAGTAATAGAGTTCCCAGTAACAGTTCCTGCAGAGGTCGTAATAACAGCAGAAGCAGGAGAAATGCTAAAAGAAACATCGTAAGTT
>NZ_JBSHNT010000100.1:0-324 GCF_053601615.1 Pontimicrobium sp. MEBiC06410 | reverse complement strand
TGAGATATTTACAGATGCATCATGTAACTACGATGCTGGAGTAAACATTACAGGAGATGTTACTGATGAAAATGACAACTGTTCTGCAACACTAGACGCTACCTACACAGACACTGTAGTCGCTGGAACTTGCGAAGGATCATTTATTATCACCAGAACATGGACATTAACAGATAGCTGTGGTAACACTACGCCAGAACAAACGCAAACCATTACCGTTTCCGATAATATCGCACCAACATTTACTGCTCCGGCAGATATTGAGATATTTACAGATGCATCATGCAACTACGATGCTGGAGTAAACATTACAGGAGATGTTAC
>NZ_JBSHNT010000099.1:0-200 GCF_053601615.1 Pontimicrobium sp. MEBiC06410 | reverse complement strand
GGTCATGGTTGTAAAGTCAAAGCTTTCGTATACGCCATCGGTGTTTAACTCACAGTGGGTGTAATCGTCTACTGGGGTGACTACTGGTAATGGGTTCACGATGACATCGAAGTTAACCAGCGTGTAACAGCCTGTTCCGTTTAATCCTGTAGGGTCATCGCCATTGGTTAATCGGACATAGATGGTTTGTGGGGTGATCC
>NZ_JBSHNT010000098.1:0-231 GCF_053601615.1 Pontimicrobium sp. MEBiC06410 | reverse complement strand
TTCAGCATAGTAAGTGTAAACTCCAATAGCTGTATCGGTAGGCGTATAATTAAGGCCAGAAGCTAATGCAGTACCTCCAGTGGCGTTTGCATACCAATTAACAGCATCCCCTAAAGCAGGAGGGCCAGGTAGTACAACACTTAAAGCAGGTGTAGTTGCCCCAAAACAAATACTAGGATTGTTAGGATTAGTAGGCGTATCGATAAAAGGACAAGCACAATTAGGCGCAGT
>NZ_JBSHNT010000097.1:0-637 GCF_053601615.1 Pontimicrobium sp. MEBiC06410 | reverse complement strand
TGTCCATGTTCTTGTGATTACGAATGATCCTTCGCAAGTTCCAGCGACTATAGTGTCTGTATAGGTCGGGTCTAGTGTTGCAGAACAGTTGTCATTTTCATCAGTAACATCTCCTGTAATGTTTACTCCAGCATCGTAGTTGCATGATGCATCTGTAAATATCTCAATATCTGCAGGTGCAGTAAATGTTGGTGCAATATTATCAGACACGGTAATGGTTTGCGTTTGTTCTGGCGCAGTGTTACCACAGCTATCTGTTAATGCCCATGTTCTGGTGATTGTAAACGATCCTTCGCAAGTTCCAGCGACTACAGTGTCTGTGTAGGTCGCGTCTAGTGTTGTAGAACAGTTGTCTGCTTCGTCTGTAACATCTCCTGTAATGTTTACTCCAGCATCGTAGTTACATGATGCATCTGTAAATATCTCGATATCTGCCGGAGCAGTAAATGTTGGTGCAATATTATCGGACACGGTGATAGTTTGCGTTTGTTCTGGCGCAGTGTTACCACAGCTATCTGTTAATGTCCATGTTCTTGTGATAATGAATGACCCTTCGCAAGTTCCAGCGACTACAGTGTCTGTATAGGTCGCGTCTAGTGTTGCAGAACAGTTATCTGCTTCGTCTGTAACATCTCCC
>NZ_JBSHNT010000096.1:0-209 GCF_053601615.1 Pontimicrobium sp. MEBiC06410 | reverse complement strand
TGTCCATGTTCTTGTGATTACGAATGATCCTTCGCAAGTTCCAGCGACTATAGTGTCTGTATAGGTCGGGTCTAGTGTTGCAGAACAGTTGTCATTTTCATCAGTAACATCTCCTGTAATGTTTACTCCAGCATCGTAGTTACATGATGCATCTGTAAATATTTCGATATCTGCAGGTGCAGTAAATGTTGGTGCGATATTATCGGACA
>NZ_JBSHNT010000095.1:0-1291 GCF_053601615.1 Pontimicrobium sp. MEBiC06410 | reverse complement strand
TGGACTTGCAACAAAAAACTGGACAAAAAGAAGAGAGATTATGCTGCTAATTTTTGATTGTTCATTTCTGTTTCAAATTCTTCAATAGATTTTAAGCCTAAAGCCGTGTGTAATCTTTTTCTATTATACCAAGTTTCAATCCACTTAAAGACAGATAGTTCTGCTTGAGATCTAGTTAGGTATTGGTGTTTGTAGATCCATTCTACTTTTAGGGATTTAAAAAAGGATTCTGCTACTGCATTATCCCAACAATTCCCTTTTCGACTCATAGATTGCTTTATTAAACCGTTGTAAGATTTAATCAAATCTGTAAATTGACCACTAGCATATTGAGAACCTCTATCGGAATGAAATATTAATTCTTTTGTAATTTCATTTCGATTAACAGCCATTCTCCAAGCGGTAATGATGGTGTTTTCTGTGGTTAAGTCTTTACTAAAAGACCATCCCACTACTTTTCTATTAAACAAATCTATAATTACAGTTAAATACATCCAACCTTGTTTTGTTGATATGTATGTCATATCAGATACCCATACTTGGTTTTCTCTGTCAACATTAAAGTTTTGATTTAATAAATTGGATGCTACTGGATATTTGTGATTAGAATCGGTTAACACTCTAAATTTATAAGAACGTCTTACTTGTAAGCCTAATAATTTCATCAGCTTACTTATCCTTCTTCTAGAAATAAAATATCTGTACTTCTCTAATTCCTTTTTTATTCTGGGTGCTCCATAACTTTTATAACTCGCTTCAAATATCTTTTGTATAAAAAACATAATATGCTCATTAGCTAGCCAGCGTTTTGAAGGACCGCTTTTTAGCCAACTATAATAACTACTTCTACTTACTTTTAGAATACTACACATCTTCTCAACAGGAAACTTTAACCTATGGTGTTTTATAAATTGATATTTTTCTTGTCGCTCTTGGAGAAAATGCTCACCGCCTTTTTTAATATTTCATTCTCTAATAGAGCATCTTGTAATTCTTTTTTTAAGGCTATAATCTCTCGCTCTTGATCTGTTAACTTTAAATTCCCTTTCCCAGGAAAACTATTGTTATTACCATATTGTTTTAATTCGTGACGCCATCTAGATAAAGAAGATAGCGAAATATCTAAATCTTTGCAGGTCTGTTTTAGGCTTCCTTTTGCATAACTAAGCTCTACAGCTTTATGTTTAAATTCTTTGGTGTAAAAATTTCGTGGTTTTGACATTGTTATTTTATTAAAGTTTATAAATATATAAACTCGCTTCTTACTGTCCTGTCAAATATAGCATGTCCA
>NZ_JBSHNT010000094.1:0-363 GCF_053601615.1 Pontimicrobium sp. MEBiC06410 | reverse complement strand
CGCCTGCCAATGTGCAATCCTGCGATAGCTATACTCTACCTGCTTTAACTGTTGGTAACTATTTTGATGGTACTAATGGAACTGGTAATGCATATGCTGCTGGAGATATCATAAACACAACAACAACGCTTTATGTATATGCAGAAACTGGGACTACTCCTAATAATTGTTTTGCTGAAAATAGCTTTACTATTACAATAGACACGACACCTACTCCTGATGCGCCTGCCAATGTGCAATCCTGCGATAGCTATACTCTACCTGCTTTAACTGTTGGTAACTATTTTGATGGTACTAATGGAACTGGTAATGCATATGCTGCTGGAGACATCATAAACACAACAACAACGCTTTATGTATATG
>NZ_JBSHNT010000093.1:0-382 GCF_053601615.1 Pontimicrobium sp. MEBiC06410 | reverse complement strand
ATAACACGCGTAATAATGGCCCTTCTGATAAATTAAATGGGGCTTTGATAAACTTATCGCTGTGTGCTTGTATTGCTTTTGACTTTTCTTCTGGTTTTAACTTACTATAGTTTGCTTGTTCTATTGTTAAGACTAAACTGGTTGCTATGTCTTGGTAGGCTATTCCTTCTGAGTCTTTTTTAAAGGTTGTGCGTAATGACTCGTGGCGTGCTACTAATGCATTGATACTTTGCTCTAAGTACGCTATGTTGAGCGCACCATTTACTTCTAATAATCCTGGTATGTGGTACCTTTCGCTTTGCCCCAACTCTGCTAAAAACCATAGGCGCTGTTGTGCAAAGGATAGCGGTAGTTGAACTCTGTTTTTTACAACTGTTATTCT
>NZ_JBSHNT010000092.1:0-490 GCF_053601615.1 Pontimicrobium sp. MEBiC06410 | reverse complement strand
GCAAGTTCCAGCGACTACAGTGTCTGTGTAGGTCGCGTCTAGCGTTGAAGAACAGTTATCTGCTTCGTTTGTAACATCTCCTGTTATATTTACTCCAGCATCGTAGTTACATGATGCATCTGTAAATATTTCGATATCTGCAGGTGCAGTAAATGTTGGCGCAATATTATCAGACACGGTAATGGTTTGCGTTTGTTCTGGTGCAGTATTACCACAGCTATCTGTTAATGTCCATGTTCTGGTAATAATAAACGATCCTTCGCAAGTTCCAGCGACTACAGTGTCTGTGTAGGTCGCGTCTAGCGTTGAAGAACAGTTATCTGCTTCGTCTGTAACATCTCCCGTAATGTTTACTCCAGCATCGTAGTTACATGATGCATCTGTAAATATTTCGATATCTGCCGGAGCAGTAAATGTTGGTGCAATATTATCGGAAACGGTAATGGTTTGCGTTTGTTCTGGCGCAGTGTTACCACAGCTATCTGTTAAT
>NZ_JBSHNT010000091.1:0-365 GCF_053601615.1 Pontimicrobium sp. MEBiC06410 | reverse complement strand
CCACAAGGACCTGCCGGAACAAACGGTGTAGATGGTGCTGTTGGACCTGAAGGACCGCAAGGACCTGCTGGACCTAAAGGAGACCAAGGATTCCAAGGAGAACAAGGAATCCCTGGTGTACAAGGACCACAAGGACCTGCCGGAGCAAACGGTCTAGATGGCGCTGTTGGACCTGAAGGACCGCAAGGACCTGCTGGACCTAAAGGAGATCAAGGAGACCAAGGGTTCCAAGGAGAACAAGGAATCCCTGGTGTACAAGGACCACAAGGACCTGCCGGAACAAACGGTGTAGATGGCGCAGTTGGACCTGAAGGACCGCAAGGACCTGCTGGAACAGATGGCAAAGGCATTACTTCTACAATTGA
>NZ_JBSHNT010000090.1:0-359 GCF_053601615.1 Pontimicrobium sp. MEBiC06410 | reverse complement strand
TCTACTACATTGTACATAAATAGGTTTAAGTTAACATCGTAACTTACTGGAGCATCAAAAGCTAACTTTGCTAATGCATGAGGCTTTAACTTAAAGTTTTCTGATAAATCAAAGACATAACCTGCTGCTGCAAAGAAATGTTCTCTCTCAGACCCTATTTTTGTTCCATTTAAGTCTAAATGTACACCATTTAATATATTTGGCATAGAGGCAGATATGTAATACTTATTAGGTTTATAGAAATAAACTCCTGCTCCTACATTTGGTGTTAACTCATCTACATTTTCTGAAAAGAATACATCTCCAGAATCTATTAAGTCTAAGTTTACTAAACCAATGTTATGAAATGTAGCTCCTGC
>NZ_JBSHNT010000089.1:0-326 GCF_053601615.1 Pontimicrobium sp. MEBiC06410 | reverse complement strand
TCATCGGCTTCATCTATGGCATCATCCGTGATTGGAATCACTACATCGACACTCGTGCTTCCTGCTGGAATGGTCACGGTTGTTGTCGTTACGGTGTAATCGCTTGTCCCGGCTGTGCCTGTTGTCGTGACAATATCTACTACAACGTCTGTTGAACTTACGGTATCTATGCTTACTGGAACGGTTACTGTGCCAGCGCCTTCGTTGACTGTTGCGTCAGCTATTGTTACTGTTGGCGCATTGTCGTTATCGGTGATCGTTACTGTTCCGCTTGGGTCCGTGTTTGCTGTGTTTCCGCTGGTTACTGTGCCATCGACGGTAAAGGT
>NZ_JBSHNT010000088.1:0-8447 GCF_053601615.1 Pontimicrobium sp. MEBiC06410 | reverse complement strand
ACTACAACTCCATTTTTATATAAAAATTGAGCCAAGCGATAATGATAATAGCCAGTAGCTTCCATAACTACTAATGCCTTTTTTGGTAAACTTTTTAAAAGTTGTTTAAAACCAGATTCATCATTTTTTAATTCAACATGAGCTTTAGATTTACTGTAAATATCAAATACAGATTTACTAATGTCAATACCATAAATTTTTCTATCTTTAATCATAAGAACTGAATTTTGGAAAGAACAGATGCTACTCACATTTCAACAACTTGAAAACGAGATCTAGGTCTCACAGAACTGAACGAAGTTTAAGTAGTTAAAGGGAGAGGATTATCAATGTTGTCGAAGTCTTAGCTTCACCGTGTATAGTAATCCTTATTTCTCTCTTTTGTTCTTTCTATTTTATTATATAAATTTAGTGAAAGACAAACTTAAGCCGTGTATAATTAATTGCTTTGGTAAGTGCTTATTTGGAAAATTCCTTCGGAATTTTCTCGCATTCGTTTTTGTTTACTAAATTAGTTGCTGAAACACGCAACTAACCATACACAAAACCGTTAGGCACAAGGCGTAAAAACTTCAGAACCAATTTAAAGAGTGAAAGATAAAATTCAAAAATATGATTTCAAAGAAGGACTTCCGCAGGAATTTGAAATTATAGATTTTGACTTACTTTTTAACAAGTTTTCCGAAGAAATAAAAAAACCTCACAGAGCGGAATTTTATCAAATTTTGTGGTTTCAAAATGGCTCACCAACACATTTTGTCGATTTCAAACCAATAAAAATTGAATCGAACTCATTATTATTTGTAAATAAAAATAGCGTTCAAATTTTTGATAATAAAACAAAATTCAATGGAAAAGCATTTTTGTTTACCGACAACTTTTTCTGCAAAACAGAAGATGATACAAAGTTTTTAAGAAGTAGTATTCTGTTCAACGACTTACTTTCCATATCACAGATTCAAATACCCCAGAAAACTTCTATTCTTGAGACTATTTTTCAATTATTGGAAACTGAATTAAAGAATCCTAAAGACAATTATCAATCTGACTTGCTTCGAAACGGTTTGCATAATTTTTTACTGCATTGCGAAAGAGAAAGACGAAAACAAGATTTTATCGAATTAAATAAAGATACCAACCTTGAACAAACATTGCTTTTCAAAACGTTATTAGATGACAATTTCATAACTCACAAAAAGGTTAGTTTTTATTGTCAACAAATGAACATAACACCAAAAAGGCTTAATCAGGCTACTTCTAAAATTTTTGGAAAAACACCTAAAAATATCATTGACGACAGAGTTTTGTTGGAATCAAAAAGATTATTAGCCCATACAAATGAAAGCATCAAAGAAATAGGGTTTTCATTAGGTTTTGAAGAACCTACAAACTTCATTAAATACTTCAAAAAGCATACTGATAAAACACCTGTCGAATTCAGGACAGAATTCAATATGGCGTAAAAGTATCATTCAAAGGACTTTTTTTATCGTTCCTTTTCTTCTTCTTCATTGCAACTTTGCAGTATCAAATTAAAATCAAAAAAATGAAACAGATACTATTAAGTGCAACCGTAGTTTTAGCAATAGGTTTAACTGCTTGCAATGGACAACAAAAAAGTTTAAAAACTAAAAAAGAAGAAAATATGGAAATTTCAAACAAAGAAAAAGTAGTTGCTCTTTTAAAAAGTATAGAAACAGGAGCTCAAGAACCAGTTGGATACATTAACCAAAATACGTATATTCAACACAACCTTGGTGTGGCGGACGGACTTGCAGGCTTTGGAGCATTATTGCAACAGCTTCCGCCGAATTCGGCAAGAGTTAATACGGTAAGAGCGTTTCAAGATGGAGATTTGGTATTCACTCAAACCGATTACAATTTTTTCGGTCCTAAAATTGGATTTGACATTTTTCGATTTGAAAACGGTTTAATTGTAGAACACTGGGACAATCTACAAGAAATACCAGAAAATCCAAACCCAAGTGGGCACACAATGATTGACGGAACAACTGAAATTACGGATTTAGACAAAACCGAAGCTAACAAAGCATTGGTAGAAAACTTCGTAAATGATATTTTGGTAAACGGAAAAATGGAAAAATTGACAGGATATTTTGATGGAGACAATTACATTCAGCACAACCCACAGATTGCAGATGGACTTTCTGGACTTGGAAACGCATTGGAATATATGGCTTCACAAGACATTACTATGAAATATGACAAGGTTCACAAAGTATTGGGAGAAGGGAATTTTGTGTTGGTCGTTAGCGAAGGTTCATTTGCCAACAAGCATACTTCATTTTATGACCTTTTCAGAGTTGAGAAAGGAAAAATTGCAGAACATTGGGATGTTATTGAAACCATTATTCCAAAAAGTGAATGGCTGAACGAAAACGGAAAGTTCTGATAAAAGCCCAGTACCCAACATTGTAAAAACGCAATAGCGACTTTATTGGATATAATAAAATTAAGTAAATATTAACAAAGTCTGTGTCAAACCGAAAACTAAAGACCCTTAAATTTGCTACTGCGTTTATTAGGAGACCGATGCTCAACATTTAGCCAGAACGGCTTCAAGTTAAAATTAGTATTTATTAAAAAAATAGAAATGAAAAAAATAGAAATTGGTTGTTTGATTTTCGCTTTAATCATGTTGTATTCGTGTAAAGATGCACAAAAAGAGAACAATAATAAAGAAACAAAACTTGAAGTAGAGGCAACGAAAACGAACGATTTAAAAATTGATAAATCATTAATTGTTGGGTCTTGGATAGATACTGCTGAATCTGCTTTAAACTTTACGCTATTTGATGATGGTACAGCACGTTCAGATAATATGGCAACATTGATATATAAGAACTGGCAGGTAAACAGCAACAATATAACCTTTACCATTGAGAGTATTGGGAATGGGACTTCTTCTATTGATGATGAGACGTTTGAAATACAAAAACTCGATGAAAACGAAATGATTTTAAAATCAGGAAACAGATTGTTTACATATAAAAAATCAAATGAAAAATTTGAAATTATAAATACAGATGAGTTAACAAAAAAGCTAACTGAAAGTAATAAAAACATATCTGCGAAGGAAGTAATGAAATTATATTACCCCACCGAAAAAGAAACAGGAGAGGGTAATGAAATTATAGAAATTTCTGAAAAAATTGGAGATGACAGAAATACAATCGTAACGTTAATTCACGACAATTTACTAGATGATTCAATAAAGGGAGAAAAATATATACTGGAGCTTAAAAGAGAAAATGACAAATGGATAATTATTTCTCTCAAAAAGAATTGGAAATGCCAGCATGGTCGAGGTCATACTGAATGGGGAATTGAGGTCTGTTCATAATGGTTATGGTCTGTTCAAGACAAAAGTGAAAGATAATAAATTAGCAGTCTGTGCTAAACCCAAAAGGTGTTAATTATAAAACTGCTACTTTGTTTATAAACACCCTTTGTGTTTAATCTTTATGAAAAAATATTTAATATCTGAGAATTTTAAAAACTTAAATAAAATGAAAAAATTAACGCTCCTTTTTATATTTTTTACTCTTCATTTATTAAATATACAGGCTCAAAATAATAGCAAGCAAATGAAGCCTTTCATGAACATAAAGGAAGGCTTGAAAGCTCCAGAGATAAAAGGCGACATAGTTTATAATCCAACATCAATTAACGATATTTCTTTAGAAAACTTGACAGGTAAAGTTGTTATTATTGAGTTTTGGGCGACTTGGTGCGCTCCTTGTATAAAAATGTTTCCCCATATTAATACACTTGCTGATACTTTTAAGAATCAAGATGTTGTTTTCATATCTATTAGTGGAGACAAGGGAGAACAAGCTATATCTAAAATTAAGAGTGTACTTAACAAACACCCACTTAAGACCATTGTTGTTAGTGATAATACTGGGATAACTACTCAAGAGATTTATGGTCCAGTTGCTTTTCCTTCTACAGTCTTAATTGATAAAAGGGGAAACGTTGAGGCAATAACGAACCCAAATATGCTAACGGAAAATGTTATCATAAACATGCTTAATAATAAACCATCTGGATTAAAAGGAGTTTTTATAAAAGAATTATCAAAAGGGAATAACTAGTGCCAACAAAACATATAAATAATAGCGGTTTAATCGCTTAATCTAAAATAAGTTTCAAAATTATACGCGAGTACAAAGCTGAACAGCAAGTGCATAAAAATCTGCTACTATTATTATACGAGAACGTTGGCAGTAAGCTTGAGTCCTCCGAGCAAAAGTTCCTTACGAATTTATAACTTCACCTTTTTCACTCACCACCCTTTCGCCCCAGTCGGAGAGCATATTCAATAACGGAATCAAAGATTTTCCAAATTCAGTCAAGGAATATTCAACTTTCATAGGTGCTTTTTTTACATATACTTTTCTATTAATCAATCCGTCTTTTTCTAATTGTTTTAGTTGTAGACTTAGTGTACGTTCAGTAACCATCATTAATTTTTTTCGCAATTCGCTGTATCTATGCGGAGAAATTGCCAAATACCATAAAATAACGGTTTTCCATTTGCCACCTATATAATCCATAGTTACTGTTGTACTACAAGGGTAAATCTTATCATTTAATTTATATACTTCCATTTTTTTAAAACTAAAGAATGAAGCTATCCATTTGGATAGTTATTGCAAAGTTAAAAAACTATACTTAATATTGCCACTATAATTAGTATAGTATATGAAATATAGTTTTTTAAACGATTATAGTGAAGGTGCTCACCCAAAAATATTAGAAGCATTAGTAAACTCTAATATGTCGCAACAAACTCCCTATGGAGAGGACGAACACTCTGAAAAGGCGAAGGAATTAATCAAAAGTAAAATAGGAAATTCAAATAGTAACGTGTATTTCGTCTCGGGAGGAACACAAGCAAATTTAATAATTGTATCTGCCACATTAAAATCTCACGAATCTGTTATTTCTGTAAATACTGGACATATCATATTAAGAGAAGCAGGAGCAATTGAGGCAACAGGTCATAAAATACATTCGGTATTTAAAACTGATGGGAAACTAACAAAGGAAGATATTAAAGCAGTTCTTGAAGAACATGATTTTGGAGCTCATGTTGTAAAACCAAAAATGGTATACATTTCTAACGCCACAGAAATTGGAACTATTTATTCTAAAGCCGAATTAGAGGAATTATCTTCTTTTTGTAAAACAAATGATTTATATCTTTTTTTAGATGGTGCAAGATTAGCCTCAGCATTAACATCTGTAGAAAATGATATGACCTTGACAGATATAGCTAAACTAACTGATGTATTTACCATTGGCGGCACAAAAAGCGGAGCTTTAATTGGAGAAGCTATTATAATTCAAAATGAAAGTATAAAAAAAGATTTTCCATTTCACATAAAACAACGTGGTGCCATGTTATCTAAAGGGCGGATTTTAGGGATTCAGTTTCTGGAGTTATTTAAAGACGATTTACTATTTAGTTTAGCAAAACATTCAAATAAAATGGCAGCAAAACTATCGGAAGCTATAGAAATTAATGGATTCAAACTCTCATCTGAATCTTCAACCAATCAATTATTCCCAATACTTCCAAATGACTTGATTAAGAAATTAGAAAGCAAGTTCGATTTCTATAAATGGAGCAAGGTTGATGAAGATTTTACGGTGCTACGTTTGGTAACTTCTTGGGCAACACAAGAAAATAAAGTGGATAAATTTATTAAAGAATTAAATAATTATTAACCTATGAATATTACTATAAGAAATGCACAAGAAAAAGACTTTCCGCAAATAATTGCCTTAATAAAAGAATTAGCTGTTTATGAAAAAGCAGAAGACCAAGTGGCCAATTCGATTGAACAGATGCGAGCAGAAAAAGATTTTTTTAAATGCTTTGTGGCTGAAACACCAGAGACTAAAGAAATTGTTGGAATGGCATTATACTACTTTGCATACTATACTTGGGTAGGAAAATCATTGTATCTGGACGACTTATATGTGAAACAAACATATAGAGGACATAAAATAGGCACTCAACTTTTGCAAAGATTATTTGAAGTGGCAAAGGCAGAGAAATGTAATAGAGTACGTTGGCAAGTGTTAGATTGGAACGAACCAGCAGTTAGTTTATACAAGAAAATGGGAGCTAAATTAGATTCGGAATGGTATAATTGTGATTTTGATATAAGAGCTATTCAAGAAATAACATTTTAATTAAAAACAATGAAAAAAAAGATAAATTATCAAAACAATATGAATATTGCCTTTGAACATTCAGAAGTGATAAATATTAATAAATTAGTTGCTGAAAATACACAGCCCTGGTTAAACCAAACACTCACTCAAGTAAACGAAAGTGTTGTTAGACTCGGTATTATTGAAGGAGAATACCATTGGCACAAACACGAATTTGAAGATGAATTCTTTTTTGTAATAGAAGGCACATTATATATTGATTTAGAAGATAAAACTATTGAATTAAATCCAAATCAAGGGACGACTATTTCAAAAAATGTAAAACATAGAACAAGGGCACCAAAAAAAGTGGTTATGCTTATGGTAGAAACAAAGCACATTACCGCAACTGGGAATTAAACCCCAACTGCAAACAAAGATGTATATAGTTCATTGATTAGTCAGTTAAAAACAGGGGTTTTCATTGTTGGCAAAATCGAGGTTTCAAAGTATATCATAACCTTATTCTACGCTTTTTTCTTTCTGATTAATATCTTTAAATTTATAAAATGCTGACTTAAGATGTATAATTGCAATAACAGTTTGGGTATTAATTCAATCAGTTTTTACATTTAATTAGGTATTTTGCTATTCCGAAAAGTAGTTGTATTTTAATCCGCTACTGCTCTTGTACGAGCCCGTTAGCCACAAGCAGAAAAAAACGAACTTAACAATGATATTAGATAGAAAAAAACATTGGGAAACAGTTTATGAAACTAAAAATCCAGACCAAGTAAGTTGGACACAAGAAACACCAAAAACCTCACTTGAATTCATACATTCATTCGGACTAAAGAAAACTGCGAAAATAATAGATATTGGCGGTGGCGATAGTAAACTTGTGGATTACCTGCTTGATGAAGGATTTGAAAATGTTAGTGTTCTTGACATTTCTTCTAAATCACTTGAAAAAGCAAAAAACCGACTTGGAGAAAAAGCGAACAAAGTAAATTGGATTGTAAGTGATATTACTGAATTTAACCCAAATATGACTTTTGATGTTTGGCACGACAGAGCAACATTTCATTTTCTCACTACGACCGACCAGATAAAAAAATATATGAAGACCGCAAGAAAATCTGTGAACGGATTCTTGACAATCGGAACCTTTTCACAAAATGGACCTAAAAAATGTAGCGGACTTGAAATAAAACAATATAATGAAGAGGAATTAACATCGGAATTGAAAGATGGTTTTGATAAAATTAAGTGCGTAACAGAAGATCACTTAACGCCTTTTGACACAACGCAGAACTTTTTGTTTTGTAGTTTTAAAAAACAAAAGAACTGAACAAAAAAGCCAGTGGCTAACACAGGTAACCGTTGCACAAGCCTATAATTTCACATAAAATAATTTTCTACAAGCCTCTTTTTAAGAGGCTTTTGTGTTTTTTAAGAGTAAACTAAGTTAAATTTTTAGACCCTTTAAAAAGACGCTTACACGTTGTAAAAACATGTTGTTTTGTTTAATAATAGAAACTTGAGTGCTTGCCTCACTTTTTATAGTTCTATTTATAAATTTCAAATATTTTTTCAAGTTATATGCTATAGCAGACAAGTGCATAACCTTATTTGCTTGCGCTATATCACAGATTACACAATCTGAGGAATCAATATGGTAGGAATAAAAAAGTTGAATGTTCACATGAAGAGTGAGAAGAAGAAGTTACCCTTATTAAATTTGATGATGGCTGGAGAATAAAGAAAAAGAAATAATATTATCTTCCTAAGTACATAAAACGATATCCCTATTACTCGTTTTCAGCACCTTGTTTTTTTTCAAGGTGTTTTTTTATGCTCAATAGCTTGTTGTTTTTACCTTGTAGTCAAGCGTACTATATAAGAACCAAATAAATACTTGAACAGTACCTTTGTGTCGTTTTTTCGCAAGGATTTGCCTGCCTTGCAGTTCCTCCTTGTCAAAAAAGACTCCCACAAAGGTATTTCCTGTCAGCGTATTATTCGTTAATCCTTATATAATACTATGACTAACAATGAACTTAAAAACAAATTACAAGCTATTGCAGACAGTACAGAAAACGCTATTGAAAAACAAGTGGACATGCTATATTTGACAGGACAGTAAGAAGCGAGTTTATATATTTATAAACTTTAATAAAATAACAATGTCAAAACCACGAAATTTTTACACCAAAGAATTTAAACATAAAGCTGTAGAGCTTAGTTATGCAAAAGGA
>NZ_JBSHNT010000087.1:0-254 GCF_053601615.1 Pontimicrobium sp. MEBiC06410 | reverse complement strand
TGTTACCCCATCGCCATCGCAATCTGCATCTGCAAATATTGGGTTATTTAAATCTTCGTCGCCTAATGTTCCATCATCTGTACATGGATCATTTGGATCTGGGTCGGTACCATTTGGTGTTCCGTCTCCATCACAGTCTGTTAATGGATCCGAAATACATATATCATTATCAATAATCGTTACTGTTCCGCTTGGGTCTGTGTTTGCTGTGTTTCCGCTGGTTACTGTGCCATCGACGGTAAAGGTTTCATCGG
>NZ_JBSHNT010000086.1:0-229 GCF_053601615.1 Pontimicrobium sp. MEBiC06410 | reverse complement strand
GCAAGTTCCAGCGACTACAGTGTCTGTGTAGGTCGCGTCTAGCGTTGAAGAACAGTTATCTGCTTCGTTTGTAACATCTCCTGTTATATTTACTCCAGCATCGTAGTTACATGATGCATCTGTAAATATTTCGATATCTGCCGGAGCAGTAAATGTTGGTGCAATATTATCGGAAACGGTAATGGTTTGCGTTTGTTCTGGCGCAGTGTTACCACAGCTATCTGTTAAT
>NZ_JBSHNT010000085.1:0-884 GCF_053601615.1 Pontimicrobium sp. MEBiC06410 | reverse complement strand
TTAACCATAACTTGAAAGATTGGTGTTTTACTGGTTTGGCGTTCTGGTTGTACGGCTTCTACTATTTTATTAAACGGGATGTCTTGGTATTCTTGACTGCGTATTAATTCTTTTTGGACTGTTTTTATTAGGGTTTCTAGGTTTGATTCTCTTTTTAACCTGATACGGTTTACTAGTGTGTTTACAAAGAATCCGATAAGTCCTTCTACGGCATGGTGTCCGCGATTGGCTACTGGTAAGCCGATACAAATATCGTCTTGACCGCTGTATTTATGCAATAGGATGTATACACTACTTAACAGACTTGTAAATAGCGTGCCACCTATGGTTAGACTTAGTTGGTTTAATTCTTCTTTTAGTGCTGGGGCGAGTGTTACGCGTTTTTGTGCGCCCTGACCTGTCCCTACTTTTGGGCGGATATAGTCTGTTGGCAATGCTAAATCGCTATAACCTGCTAAGTGTTCTTTCCAGTGAGATAGGCCTTCGCTGTAGTGGTTACTGGCAAACAACTCGCGTTGCCATGCTGCATAATCACCGTATTGTATTGGTAAGGGTGCTAGTGCTACGGCTTCTCCTCTTGTTTGGGATAAATACAGTGCATTTAATTCTTTTACCATAATGTTTAAAGACCAACCATCTGAGATGATATGATGCATGCATAGGCCTAAAACATACTTATCTTTTCCTGTGGTTAGTAATAATACGCGTAATAATGGCCCCTCTGATAAATTAAATGGGGCTTTTATAAACTTATCGCTGTGTGCTTGTATTGCTTTTGACTTTTCTTCTGGTTTTAACTTACTATAGTTTGCTTGTTCTATTGTTAAGACTAAACTGCTTGCTATGTCTTGGTAGGCTATTCCTTCTGAGTCTTTTTTAAAGGT
>NZ_JBSHNT010000084.1:0-204 GCF_053601615.1 Pontimicrobium sp. MEBiC06410 | reverse complement strand
GGCTTGTGTTTCATGGTAGGTTACCGTGAAAATTGCGGGGTCTTGTCCGTTTAATATGGCAGGGGTCATGGTTGTAAAGTCAAAGCTTTCGTATACGCCATCGGTGTTTAACTCACAGTGGGTGTAATCGTCTACTGGGGTGACTACTGGTAATGGGTTCACGATGACATCGAAGTTAACCAGCGTGTAACAGCCTGTTCCGTT
>NZ_JBSHNT010000083.1:0-362 GCF_053601615.1 Pontimicrobium sp. MEBiC06410 | reverse complement strand
TTTCTGTTAAGTGAGCGTGTAAGTAAAACAAACTTTTACAGACGCTTAAAAGAGGGCTTAAATTTAGACTATTTATATGGCTTGACAGAGCAGTATTATGGAACAAGCGGACAGAAAAGCATCGATCCTATTGTGTTTTTTAAACTCTGTTTGGTAGGATATTTAGAGAATATAATAAGTGACCGTAAACTTGTAGAACATTGTAGTTTGAGACTAGATATTCTTTATTTTTTAGACTACGATATCGATGAGTGCTTACCTTGGCATTCGACATTAAGTAGAACGCGTCAATTATTTCCAGAAGCAATCTTCGAAACGGTATTTACAAAAGTATTGAGTTTATGTATAGACAACGGTATGGT
>NZ_JBSHNT010000082.1:0-272 GCF_053601615.1 Pontimicrobium sp. MEBiC06410 | reverse complement strand
GCTATAGGATTAAATATCACCTACCATGAAACCATGGCCGATGCAGAAAACAACATTAATGCCATCACAGGCATTTACAATAACATTGTGGTTAACATGCAAACCATTTATGTACGAATAGAAAGCTCAACTATCGCAACCGACTGTGCAAGCTTTGTAGAACTACAACTTATCGTCAACCCAACCCCACAAATAACAGACCCCACCCCATTAGAAGTCTGTGACGATGATGCCGATGGCTTTGCCAGTTTCGATTTAACCGAAAAAGAGCC
>NZ_JBSHNT010000081.1:0-657 GCF_053601615.1 Pontimicrobium sp. MEBiC06410 | reverse complement strand
GATAATATTGCACCAACATTTACTGCACCTGCAGATATTGAGATATTTACAGATGCATCATGCAACTACGATGCTGGAGTAAACATTACAGGAGATGTTACAGACGAAGCAGATAACTGTTCTACAACACTAGACGCGACCTACACAGACACTGTAGTCGCAGGAACTTGCGAAGGATCATTCGTAATCACAAGAACATGGACATTAACAGATAGCTGTGGTAATACTGCGCCAGAACAAACACAAACCATCACGGTGTCCGATAATATTGCACCAACATTTACTGCACCTGCAGATATTGAGATATTTACAGATGCATCATGTAACTACGATGCTGGAGTAAACATTACAGGAGATGTTACAGACGAAGCAGATAACTGTTCTGCAACACTAGACGCGACCTACACAGACGCTGTAGTCGCTGGAACTTGCGAAGGATCATTCATTATTACCAGAACATGGACATTAACAGATAGCTGTGGTAACACTGCGCCAGAACAAACACAAACCATTACCGTGTCTGATAATATCGCACCAACATTTACTGCACCGGCAGATATTGAGATATTTACAGATGCATCATGTAACTACGATGCTGGAGTAAACATTACAGGAGATGTTACTGATGAAAATGACAACTGTTCTGCAACACTAGAC
>NZ_JBSHNT010000080.1:0-245 GCF_053601615.1 Pontimicrobium sp. MEBiC06410 | reverse complement strand
AAAGCCATCGTTATCGTCATCACATTCTTGGTAGGCTACGGGTGTGGCTACTGGTGATGGTAATGGGTTGACTCTTAGGTCTAGGGTGATGGTGTCGTAACAACTTGTAAGGTCTATTGAGGCTCTTACATAGATGGTTTGGGCATTAACAACATTGGTGTATAGTGTTGGTAATGGGTTAACTGCGGCATCGGCATCGGCTTGGGTTAGGTAATAGCTTAGGGTGATGCCTGTTTGTCCATTTA
>NZ_JBSHNT010000079.1:0-240 GCF_053601615.1 Pontimicrobium sp. MEBiC06410 | reverse complement strand
CACGGTTGTTGTCGTGACTGTGTAATCACTTGTGCCGGCTGTGCCTGTTGTCGTGACAATATCTACTACAACATCTGTTGAACTTACGGTATCTATGCTTACTGGAACGGTTACTGTGCCAGCGCCTTCGTTGACTGTTGCGTCGGCTATTGTTACTGTTGGCGCATTGTCGTTATCGGTGATCGTTACTGTTCCGCTTGGGTCCGTGTTTGCTGTGTTTCCGCTGGTTACTGTGCCATC
>NZ_JBSHNT010000078.1:0-399 GCF_053601615.1 Pontimicrobium sp. MEBiC06410 | reverse complement strand
TGGTCGCAAACTTCTGGATCTGGTGGTACTTTTAATGCTGCCGCGGGTACTTTTACACCAGCTGTTGGTGCAACTACTAGTACCTTCGATTATACTGTTACAGGAACAAACCCTTGTCCTAATGATATTAGTACTGCCACTATAAATATTAATCCTGCCGTTAACGCTGGTACAGATGGTAATACAACCATTTGCGATAGTAGTACAACAACTATAGATTTATTTAGTTTAATCGCTGGTGAAGATACTGGCGGTACTTGGTCGCAAACTTCTGGATCTGGTGGTACTTTTAATGCTGCCGCGGGTACTTTTACACCAGCTGTTGGTGCAACTACTAGTACCTTCGATTATACTGTTACAGGAACAAACCCTTGTCCTAATGATATTAGTACTGCCACT
>NZ_JBSHNT010000077.1:0-276 GCF_053601615.1 Pontimicrobium sp. MEBiC06410 | reverse complement strand
GGGGATACTGTTAATTGGTATGCAAACGCTACTGGAGGTACTGCATTAGCTTCTGGTCTTAATTATACACCTACCGATACAGCTATTGGAGTTTACACTTACTATGCTGAAGCTGAAGAAACTGTCTCTGGTTGCGTGAGCTCTAGAATACCAGTAGTTCTTACTATTGAAACACCTGCTAATGCTGGTACAGATGGAGGCATTACTATCTGTGACGATAGTTCTACAACTATAGATTTATTTAGTTTAATCGCTGGTGAAGATGCTGGTGGTACT
>NZ_JBSHNT010000076.1:0-212 GCF_053601615.1 Pontimicrobium sp. MEBiC06410 | reverse complement strand
GTATTAGATGGGCAAGACCCAGCCAACTATATCGTAAGCTATTACTTAACACAAGCCGATGCAGATGCAGGCATTAACCCATTACCAATACCCTATACCAATGTCACCAACCCACAAATTATTTATGTACGAGTAGACAATGACACTATGATTGGGACTATGGACAGTTCAGACTGTTACGCTACCGCAGAACTAACGTTGCAAGTCAACCC
>NZ_JBSHNT010000075.1:0-512 GCF_053601615.1 Pontimicrobium sp. MEBiC06410 | reverse complement strand
TGGAACATCTATGGCTTAGCTGGACAAGCAGATGCTATTATTTATATCTTTGACCGTTATGGCAAGCTATTAAAACAACTAAGCCCTTCTGGAAGTGGATGGAATGGTACCTATAATGGCAACCCAATGCCTAATAGCACGTATTGGTTTACTGTACAGTATAGAGAACCGAGCACGAATGAGGTGAAAACGTTTAAGGCCCATTTTGCGTTGAAACGATAATAAACAATTTTAAATATTTAATTTAAAAAGGTCTAAGCTATTGCTTAGACCTTTTTTGTTTAGTTTATTGATATAGAATTGATACTGTTTATATAGTTTTCATTTATAAGTGAATTAGGCTATGTTTTTAATAAAAAAGGGGAAGGGCTTGTAAGGTAAGGTAAGGTAAGGTAAGGTAAGGTAAGGTAAGGTAAGGTAAGGTAAGGTAAGGTAAGGTAAGGTAAGGTAAGGTAAGGTAAGGTAAGGTAAGGTAAGGTAAGGTAAGGTAAGGTAAGGTAAGGTAAGGTAAG
>NZ_JBSHNT010000074.1:0-507 GCF_053601615.1 Pontimicrobium sp. MEBiC06410 | reverse complement strand
AAGAAATCGGGTAGGTTTTCGCCTACGTTACCATCGGTATCGGTTGGGCTTGATACGCCTGTGCCTGCACTGCTTGGGATTCCTGTAACTGGGTCTGGGGTTCCATCGGCTATGCCGTCGTTATTAGCGTCTGTTCCGCCTGTTTCTGCGGTATCGTAGATGCCATCGTTGTCGGCGTCTAGGTCTAAGTGGTTACTTACGCCATCGCCATCATTATCGTACGCTGGTTCTACGGTTCCGTTAACGTCGCCTACTAATGGATCGGCTGGGTCGTCGTCTAAATAGTTTGGTACGCCATCGTTATCGTCATCGGCACTTGGGTCACCTGGTCCTTCGGCTACGTCTAGAATACCATCGTTATCGTCGTCTTGGTCTACTACATCTGGGATGCCATCCATGTCGGCATCTGGTCCCATGTCTACGGTTATGGTTACCGTTGCGGTATCACAAACATCGTCTGGTGTTGGTCCATCGCCTGTTAAATCGTTACATACCGTGTAGTCTACG
>NZ_JBSHNT010000073.1:0-1852 GCF_053601615.1 Pontimicrobium sp. MEBiC06410 | reverse complement strand
TCATGTTGAATTAAAAAATGATGAATCTGGTTTTAAACAACTTTTAAAAAGTTTACCAAAAAAGGCATTAGTAGTTATGGAAGCTACTGGCTATTATCATTATCGCTTGGCTCAATTTTTATATAAAAATGGAGTTGTAGTTTCGGTTGTAAATCCTTTAAGTGTTAAGCGATTTATCCAGATGAAATTAGCAAAAGTAAAAACCGATAAGAGCGATGCAAAAGCAATTTGTGAGTATGGTACAATAAACGAAGTGCCACTTTATAATGCCTTAACAGATATTCAGGCAGAATGCTTACAGTTGTTTAGATTACTGGATAGTTATGTAAAAAAGAGCACAGCAACAAAAAATAAACTACATGGTGAAACTGTTTTAGGTATTCCATCAAAAACAGTTTATCGTTCTTTAAAAAGAAATTTATATCACTTAAAAAAAGAGATAAAATTATTAGAAGATAGATTGTTAGAATTAGTAAAACAAGACCAACAACATCAATTAACATTATTACAAACTATTCCAGGAATAGGAATAAAAACAGCATTGTTTCTAATAGTTGTAACCGATGGTTTTAAGACGTTTGAAACGGCTTCACAGCTTTGTAGTTATGCTGGTATAACACCAACAATTAGAGAGTCTGGAAGTAGTGCTAGAGGACGAAGTCGTATTAGTAAAGTAGGAAATAAAAAACTTAGAAATTTAGTGTTTTTAGCAGCGTTTTCAGCTTATAAATATAACAAAGCTTGTAAAGCATTATTTGAGAGAATAGTTGCTAAAGGAAAGAGTAAAAAACTAGCATTAATAGCAGTAGCAAATAAGTTATTAAAACAAGCTTTTGCTATTGCAAAAAGCGGATTACCTTATGATGAAAACTTTGTTTCAAGATTAGCTTAAAATTGCTTGTTTTTTAACTCAGTTCTTTGTTAGGCAACGTTTTTAATTAAGTATTTTATTGGAAACTTGCAATAATTTATCATCACTTGCTCTATCGCAATCATGCGACGAGATATAACCTTCATATTTCTCAAAGTATTTCGTCTGTTTTGATAAAAATGGTTTCCATGTTTCCAAGTCTGAAGTGCCATGCATAGGAAACAGTTTAACATGAGCATGGTCCACACCAAAGCCTTCCATCATCAGTCCAGTTCTACCCACATCGTCCAATTTCTCATCTAATAATTTCCCGACTTGTTTTGCGGCGATGATTAATTTTGATAATTCTAGATCCGTTAAATCGAAGCAGTAGCTATTTAAGTGTCTTTTAGTTGCTACAACTGTAAAACCCTCTGTATTTGGAAAAATTGAGAGAAATGCCACATGTTCTTCATTCTCCCAAATTTTAAACGCAGGAGCCTTTCCATTAACGATATCACAAAAAATGCAGTTACTCATATTGTATTCAAATGTTGCCTAACGTTTAGTATATGGCAAGTAGGGCATTAGAAAGCAATAAACTTTCAAGTTTGCACTGAGCCAAAACGTTGTATTTTGTTTTTAATTTATTCATTTTAAAAGCCAAATCAACGATTTGGCGGTATTTGTAAATAGCACTGGACTTACGTAAAACACTAAACGCCCTATTTGCTATATACAGTGTGCATGTTGCACAACTCTGTTTATAAAGATACTATAGTTTTCTCAAACTAGTTTTAAAAATCATTAACTTTAGTTATGCAAGGTAAAAAAGAGTATCAAGAAAAACTATTCACTAGTTTTCTGTTAAGTGAGCGTGTAAGTAAAACAAACTTTTACAGACGCTTAAAAGAGGGCTTAAATTTAGACTATTTATATGGCTTGACAGAGCAGTATTATGGAACAAGCGGACAGAAAAGCATCGATCCTATTGTGTTTTTT
>NZ_JBSHNT010000072.1:0-326 GCF_053601615.1 Pontimicrobium sp. MEBiC06410 | reverse complement strand
CTCTGCGGTAGCGTAACAGTCTGAGCTATCAACCATTGTTCCTGTACCATCATCTACCATAGTATTATTGTCTACGCGTACATAAATAATTTGTGGGTTGGTGACATTGGTATAGGGTATTGGTAATGGGTTAATGCCTGCATCTGCATCGGCCTGTGTTAAGTAATAGCTTACGATATAGTTGGTTGGGTCTTGCCCATCTAATACTTCTGGGTTTTGTGTGGCTAAATCAAACGACACGCTGTCATTGGTTGGGTCACCATCAAATTCCATATTATCATCACATAACTGGTATAGTATAGGTTCCATATCGCTATTGGCCAGTG
>NZ_JBSHNT010000071.1:0-252 GCF_053601615.1 Pontimicrobium sp. MEBiC06410 | reverse complement strand
GTCTGTAAATATCTCAATATCTGCAGGTGCAGTAAATGTTGGTACGATATTATCAGACACCGTGATGGTTTGTGTTTGTTCTGGCGCAGTGTTACCACAGCTATCTGTTAATGTCCATGTTCTTGTGATTACGAATGATCCTTCGCAAGTTCCAGCGACTATAGTGTCTGTATAGGTCGGGTCTAGTGTTGCAGAACAGTTGTCATTTTCATCAGTAACATCTCCTGTAATGTTTACTCCAGCATCGTAGTT
>NZ_JBSHNT010000070.1:0-346 GCF_053601615.1 Pontimicrobium sp. MEBiC06410 | reverse complement strand
TATGATGCATGCATAACCCTAAAACATACTTATCTTTTCCTGTGGTTAGTAATAACACGCGTAATAATGGCCCTTCTGATAAATTAAATGGGGCTTTGATAAACTTATCGCTGTGTGCTTGTATTGCTTTTGACTTTTCTTCTGGTTTTAACTTACTATAGTTTGCTTGTTCTATTGTTAAGACTAAACTGCTTGCTATGTCTTGGTAGGCTATTCCTTCTGAGTCTTTTTTAAAGGTTGTACGTAATGACTCGTGGCGTGCTACTAATGCATTGATACTTTGCTCTAAGTACGCTATGTTGAGCGCACCATTCACTTCTAATAATCCTGGTATGTGGTACCTTTC
>NZ_JBSHNT010000069.1:0-354 GCF_053601615.1 Pontimicrobium sp. MEBiC06410 | reverse complement strand
TAATGTTGTAGAACAGTTGTCATTTTCATCAGTAACATCACCAGTAATAGTAAGGTCATTAGGGTCTTGATCACATTCTATCTCAATATCTGCAGGTGCAGTAAATGTTGGTGCAATATTATCGGAAACGGTAATGGTTTGCGTTTGTTCTGGCACAGTGTTACCACAGCTATCTGTTAATGTCCATGTTCTGGTGATTACGAATGATCCTTCGCAAGTTCCAGCGACTACAGTGTCTGTGTAGGTCGCGTCTAGCGTTGAAGAACAGTTATCTGCTTCGTTTGTAACATCTCCTGTTATATTTACTCCAGCATCGTAGTTACATGATGCATCTGTAAATATTTCGATATCTGC
>NZ_JBSHNT010000068.1:0-233 GCF_053601615.1 Pontimicrobium sp. MEBiC06410 | reverse complement strand
TAATGTTGTAGAACAGTTGTCATTTTCATCAGTAACATCACCAGTAATAGTAAGGTCATTAGGGTCTTGATCACATTCTATCTCAATATCTGCAGGTGCAGTAAATGTTGGTGCAATATTATCGGAAACGGTAATGGTTTGTGTTTGTTCTGGCGCAGTATTACCACAGCTATCTGTTAATGTCCATGTTCTGGTGATAATAAATGATCCTTCGCAAGTTCCAGCGACTACAG
>NZ_JBSHNT010000067.1:0-2576 GCF_053601615.1 Pontimicrobium sp. MEBiC06410 | reverse complement strand
TGGTGCTACGTATTGGGTGGTGCTTTCTACTTCTAGGCTTAGCGTTTCTAATTGTTTTCTATCGGTTTTGCCGTTTGGGGTTAATGGAATTTTATCTATTTCTATAATAAAGTTTGGTACCATATATTCTGGTAGGCTTACCGAAAGGTTGTCTTTTATTGCTTGGACTTCTAATATAGATTGGGCTTCTAAAACGCAATAGGCCACTAGGTGTTTGCTCCCTAAGTGTGCTTTGGCTATAACTACAGCTTCTTTTATGTTTGCTTGGTTGTTTAATGCGGTTTCTATCTCTCCTAATTCTATTCTATAGCCGCGGACTTTAACTTGGTCGTCTTCTCTGCCTAGGTATTCTATTGTGCCGTCTGATAACCATCTGGCTAAATCGCCTGTGTTGTACATTGTACTGCCTTTTTCGTAAGGGTTAGGCACGTAACGTGCTGCCGTTATTTCTGGCTTGTTTAAATAGCCTTGTGTGATACCTTCGCCTGAGAGGTAAAGGGTACCGATTGCGCCTAATGGTACTAATTGGTGCCCCTTGTCTAGTATATAGGCTTGGGTATTGGCTATTGGACGCCCTATTGGGATGCTTGTGTTATAGGTTTTGCTTTTACTTAGTTTATAATATGTACTGTATGTGGTGTCTTCGGATGGACCGTACAGGTTACGGACTTCTGCTCTTGTGCGTTGTAATTGTTGTGCTATTTCTAATGGAAATGGCTCTCCTGCTAGGTTTATAATACTGACTGGGCTTAAGTCTACGCCTTCATCTAGTAAGGTTCGTATACTGGATGGCACTGTGTTTATAACAACGTCTTTATCGTTGTCTAGGTGTTTGGAGATGTCTAAGGCATTGTTTAACACGCGGATGGTTTTCCCTACGGATAGGGTGTAGAACATCTCGTATATGGATAAATCAAAACAGTGTGAGGTTGAGGCATATACTGTACTAAAGGTATTGCTGTTGTATTCTTGTTGAGCCCAATGTATTAAGGCTGTTGCGTTTTTATGTCTTATTATAACGCCTTTTGGTTTACCAGTCGTTCCTGAGGTGTAAATGACATAGGCTTGGTCTGTTGAGCGGGTGTTATTTTTTACTTTATGGGTTGCATAATTCTCCTGCTCTTTCAAGTAATTGTTATAGATTGTTTCGTCTAATACTAACGTACTATTACTGTCTTGTTCTATGTAAGCGATTCGTTCTGCTGGATAGTTGACATCTAATGGGACATAGGCTCCTCCTGTTTTTAATACGGCTAATAGACTTATTATTAGGGTTTCGTTACGTTCTAATTTAACGCCTATTAGGGTTCCTGGACTTATGGTATAGTGACTTTGTAAGTAATGGGCTAATTGGTTTGAGGCTTTATCTAAGGCGTCATAGCTTAGGCTTCTGTCTTCAAAAAGGACTGCGGTGGCTTTTGGTGTGGCTTTGGCTTGGGCTTCGAATTGCTCATGTATAAGCTCTTCTTTATTATAGTTTGACTTTGTTGCGTTATATCCTCTCAGTAATTTTGTTTCTTCTTCTGGGCTTAATATATTATAGCTTTGTAATGAGACTGTCTTTGATTTTGCTAACGTATTAAGAATATATACTAAACTGGTTAATAAACGGTCTGCTGTTTCACTTGTAAAGATATCGGTATTATAGTCTAAGGCTAATTGTAATGGGGCTTCTGCATGGTCTAAAAAGCTTAGGTTTAAATCGAATTTTACATTAGTACTTCCTTCTTGTGCTATTCTTGTTACTTCGGCTTCGCCTAATTCTAGCGTCTCGTTTAATTGAACGTAGTTAACCATAACTTGAAAGATTGGTGTTTTACTGGTTTGGCGTTCTGGTTGTACGGCTTCTACTATTTTATTAAACGGGATGTCTTGGTATTCTTGACTGCGTATTAATTCTTTTTGGACTGTTTTTATTAGGGTTTCTAGATCAGCCTCTCTTTTTAATTTGATACGGTTTACTAGTGTGTTTACAAAGAATCCGATAAGTCCTTCTACGGCATGGTGTCCGCGATTGGCTACTGGTAAGCCGATACAAATATCCTCTTGACCGCTGTATTTATGCAATAGGATGTATACACTACTTAACAGGCTTGTAAAGAGTGTGCCACCTATGGTTAGGCTTAGCTGGTTTAATTCTTCTTTTAGTGCTGGGGAGAGTGTTACTCGTTTTTGTGCGCCCTGACCTGTCCCTACTTTTGGGCGGGTATAGTCTGTTGGCAATGCTAAATCGCTATAACCAGCTAAGTGTTCTTTCCAGTGAGATAGGCCTTCGCTGTAGTGGTTACTGGCAAACAACTCGCGTTGCCATACTGCATAATCACCGTATTGTATTGGTAAGGGTGCTAGTGCTACGGCTTCTCCTCTTGTTTGGGATAAATACAGTGCATTTAATTCTTTTACCATAATGTTTAAAGACCAACCATCTGAGATGATATGATGCATGCATAACCCTAAAACATACTTATCTTTTCCTGTGGTTAGTAATAACACGCGTAATAATGGCCCTTCTGATAAATTAAATGGGGCTTTGATAAACTTATCGCTGTGTGCTTGTATTGCTTTTGACTTTTCTT
>NZ_JBSHNT010000066.1:0-500 GCF_053601615.1 Pontimicrobium sp. MEBiC06410 | reverse complement strand
CAAACCATCTATGTAAGAGCCTCAATAGACCTTACAAGTTGTTACGACACCATCACCCTAGACCTAAGAGTCAACCCATTACCATCACCAGTAGCCACACCCGTAGCCTACCAAGAATGTGATGACGATAACGATGGCTTTACCAGCTTTGATTTAGAAAGCCAAAGCGCAACAATCATTAATGGCGAGCCAGGAGTAACAGCTACCTATTATGAAACCATGGACGATGCCCAAAACATGATTAACCCACTAAGCAGTCCATACAATAATATTGTAGCCAACACCCAAACCATCTATGTCGTTGTTACCAATACAGGCACCATGACTACACCAGCCACAGGCTGTTTTACCATAGTAGAACTCCCATTAGAAGTCTTACCAGCACCAGTAGTAGACTTAGAAGCCGATCTATTAGCAGACGGGTACATCATCTGTGACGACGATGGCGATGGCTTTGCACAATTTGATTTCGATACCGTAATCACCCCAGACGTATACGA
>NZ_JBSHNT010000065.1:0-200 GCF_053601615.1 Pontimicrobium sp. MEBiC06410 | reverse complement strand
TAATATTGTTGCTTTACTGGTGGCTATAACTTGCGATAACTGCCCTAGTAATGGGGTATTAAATACCTGAGAGAGTTGTAGTTTTACTTTAAATTGTTCTTGTATTTTTGATAGTAATCGGGTTACTAATAGTGAGTGCCCACCTAACTCGAAAAAGTTATCGTGTTTTCCTATTGTTCCTTCTTCTAGTTCTAATAGCT
>NZ_JBSHNT010000064.1:0-281 GCF_053601615.1 Pontimicrobium sp. MEBiC06410 | reverse complement strand
AATTTGCATGTTTGCATTAGAATAGGCAGTAATGTCAATGTGTTGTTGATTTGGTGTTGCAAAAGAACCTGTTGTAGCTGTTTGATTTAATACTTCTACCCAATTCGTTCCATCGTACACTTCTACAATACCACTATCTGTCCCTCCAGATCTGTAAAACTGATCGAAGTCTAGGAATAGACCAACGGCTCCAGTGGTATCAAAAACTGGTGAGGTTAGCGTTTCTATTAATTGTGTACCATTTCCATTGGCATCACTATCAACAAAAGCTCCAGCTGTAC
>NZ_JBSHNT010000063.1:0-306 GCF_053601615.1 Pontimicrobium sp. MEBiC06410 | reverse complement strand
ACTGCGCCTAATTGTGCTTGTCCTTTTATCGATACGCCTACTAATCCTAACAATCCTAGTATTTGTTTTGGGGCAACTACACCTGCTTTAAGTGTTGTACTACCTGGCCCTCCTGCTTTAGGGGATGCTGTTAATTGGTATACAAACGCTACTGGAGGTACTGCCTTAGCTTCTGGCCTTAATTATACGCCTACCGATACAGCTATTGGAGTTTACACTTACTATGCTGAAGCTGAAGAAACTGTCTCTGGTTGTGTGAGCTCTAGAATACCAGTAGTTCTTACTATTGAAACACCTGCTAATGCT
>NZ_JBSHNT010000062.1:0-216 GCF_053601615.1 Pontimicrobium sp. MEBiC06410 | reverse complement strand
AGCATTAGCAGGTGTTTCAATAGTAAGAACTACTGGTATTCTAGAGCTCACACAACCAGAGACAGTTTCTTCAGCTTCAGCATAGTAAGTGTAAACTCCAATAGCTGTATCGGTAGGCGTATAATTAAGGCCAGAAGCTAATGCAGTACCTCCAGTGGCGTTTGCATACCAATTAACAGCATCCCCTAAAGCAGGAGGGCCAGGTAGTACAACACT
>NZ_JBSHNT010000061.1:0-15152 GCF_053601615.1 Pontimicrobium sp. MEBiC06410 | reverse complement strand
ATTGAAACTTGGTATAATAGAAAAAGATTACACACGGCTTTAGGCTTAAAATCTATTGAAGAATTTGAAACAGAAATGAACAATCAAAAATTAGCAGCATAATCTCTCTTCTTTTTGTCCAGTTTTTTGTTGCAAGTCCATTAAAGATCTACCACATTTACGACATGCCAAATATCCACGAAGGGGTAATCTCTCATCTATTTCAGAAAACTTATGGATTTTCGTATTATTTTTACCTTTAAATATTTTCTGTACGGCATTATAGGTCTCTTCATCTATAATTGCTGGATGTAATCCTTCAACAATCATCTCATCCTCTTTCTTCCACTCTTTTATTAAAATTTTCCCACAGTATACAGGATTTTTAAGTGTATTAAGCATACTTTGCTTAGTAATCTTTAAACCTCTCTTGTAGTATTTTCTTCTCACTTCTTCAGATGAAAGAACACCTTTTGAATAATCCAAAAAGGCACCTCGTATAAGTGGTGCTATTTCTTCATTTGGAGCTAATGTAGATTTTCCTTCTTCGTTTCTATGATTTACATAGCCAACTGGTGCTAAACCGACAAAACAACCCTCTTTCATAGCTCTACGTAATCCTTGTTTAGTGCGAAGACTTATCTTATCGTTTTCTACTTCTGAAATTACTAAGTAAACTGAAAGCATAATTTTAGAATCTGGCTGTGATAAGTCTAGCGGCTGCTCTATTGCGTTCACTTCTATACCTATATTCCTAAACTGTCTAATTTCTTTATATGCCTCCTCTACATTTCGACCGAATCTATCCCAGCGGGTAAATAATATTCCGTCTATAGTTTTACGATTAGCTTTAACATACTCTCTAAGTTGATTAAAAATAGGCCTATCAAAATTTTTAGCAGAGAAATCTTCTCTAAAATGTCGTAATATTTGGATGTTTTTGTGATTGCAATAAAATTCTAAAACCTGCTTTTGATGAGGTAAACTAAAGCCCTTATTGGCCTGATCATCTGAAGATACTCGAGTATATATTATTGCATTTTGCATTCATTAGACTTCATTAAATATCTTTCATATTCAATCATTGCGAAAAAAAGTAGCTTAGCCCTTATTTTTGATGCACTATCTTTATTGAATTGTTTAGATTTTATATTATTTGACTTATATAGCATAATTACATCTAAAATATGATATATAACACATAAAAACAAATTAAAAATGCTTTATTTGACAATTAAATATATTTTCCTTAATTTTGATTAAATTCAATTAAAATGAGTCTAATTCAAAAATTATTTATTGAAAACATAAGATATTTTAGAAAAGTAAAAAAACTTAGCCAACAAGAAGTTGCTGAGAAAAGCGGTATGTTAGCTTCTACCTATAACAGAATAGAGAATATGAAAGTAACTCCCTCTATAGATACAGCAGAAAAAATAGCCAAAGCTTTAGAAATATCTTTTGTCGAATTATTTCAAGATAGAAAGATTACAAATAAAACTTTAAATCAAAAAATTGCATTGATTGAAAGTTTATCTGATTATAATAAAAATGTTGTAAGTATTATGATGGATACGGTTTTTGAAAAAGATACATTAGAAAAAGAGCAGTATATTAAAATGAATAAAAGATTAACAGAATTAAATAAGATTACAAAATCATAAAAATAACAATCCGCTTTTATTAAAAAAATACGTAGTACTTCAATCCACAGGGATAGTAATCTAAGATGATTTTTTTGCTATTTCACTAAAAAACCACCTCACTTACTCCTTTTTATTACAGTATCTTTAAAGATACGTTTACTTTTGCTAAGAGTCTTAAATTTAGAATTACTATACCCAAAAATAGATTCTTAAATGTGCTTCAATATACTTTTCTTTTCTTGAAAAACATATTGTTTTCCTACTTAACCTTTTGATATGCATTCGTAACGTTAAGTTTTTTCTTTCGATACGATTTGTACAATATTGGAATACTTTATGAATACTTATAAGTATTAAATTTTTATATAGTGACAACTTATCTTTGTAAATCTTTTTAGGTTTTAACAACAAAACCTTATTTATTATAAGTTTAATATTTTCTATAGATTTACTTCCTATTAAAAAACTTATTACTTCTTTTGTCCTCTGTTCAATTGCATAAGTCAACCAGTTTTGCGATTTACCATTAGCAATTTTTATAAACATTTCATCTAATTCAAATTTACAGCCTAACTTATTAAAATATGGAACTATGATTTGTTTACTTATTTTCAGCATTCTTGAAAGCACCGTTTTCTTATATATTTTAATTACTCTAGAAATACCTCGTACACTACAACTTTCTTTAAGTAAAGATTTTATTAAATCGTTTGTTCCCTTTTTACAAGCTTGGTAACTATATTCTAACTGAAAACGATTATTACAAATTTTAAATTTATAGCGTTGTCTATTATTTTGAAATCCATTTTTAACCGCAACACTATTACATTTTGGACAATATGTTTTTGTCATGACCTTTTTTACTACATTACCAGCTATGAAGTGATGTCCATTTTTAAACCGGAAATATAAATTTATGTTATTTTATACACCTATATTCCTCTTCTCTTTTGCTATTTTAGAATTATAAAAACGAGATAAGAAGTCATAGCAAACCATTTCATTTAACCTGTTTTTAGATTTAAAAATTCTGTTCATTAACATATGTATATAGCTAGCCATTAAATCATTGATTTCTGGTTCTAAATTATTTTCTTCTTTAATTTTTAGAATGGCAGAAACTATTTCTTTGGTATTATTTACATTTTCTTGTAGGACTTCTATTATAGGCTCGTAATCTGGTTTTTCATTACTTTTGAAAGAGATGAAATCTTCAATTTTATCTCTTTCAATTCTATATTTATCATTTAATTGTTTTCCTAAGAATTTAGTTTTTCCAAATTCTATAGCATATCCTATTTTTAAATCATTTAACAATTCCAGTTTTTGTTCTGTGGAATATAGAAAACTGTCTAGAAATGAATTAATCGCTTTCATTGCAAAGAGCCATCGTAATTCTTCACCTTCTTCACCTTCAATCATATCAATAAAATCTACAACCATTTTGCTTTCATAATAGAATAAATTTTCGGCTAATTCAATTGTGTTACTTCCATAACGGGATAATTCTCTTAGGTAAGTATCTAATTGTACTTTCCAAATCAATCCTTGATTTGTATATTCTTTTAGTTGTTGATGGAACTCATTAATTACAATTCCAATATTTTCTTTTTCTATGCAATATAATCGCAACCTTAAATGGTATTTAGGGTCATTGTATCGAATAAAGAACCATTTGTCTATAATATTATTACTTATAAACTTTTCTGATATCGGTTTGATTATTTCAGTTAATATGGCGTCAGATGTTTTAGGTCCTAAATATATTTTATAATATATCCAATGGTCACCTAATATATATTTACTTTGAACGTTATTAGACATTAGTCTTGGTTAATTGAATTCATTAGTTTTTTTTCATTATAAAATGACATTATTATTTGGTTTGTACAATACTTCGTATTTTGTTTTACAGGGCTGTTTTCTCCAGACAGGAATTCTTTTAATTGGAACTCAGGTCTTTTATTAACAATATTTAGCAGCATTCTAACAGAGGTAATATTTTCAAAGTTTACTAATAACTGATTGTCTCCATCTACTAATGACACATACCTTGGCAACTTTAATTCTAGCCGGAATTGTTTTATTAATTGATGTAAGGTTTCATCATCATTTACATTTTTAACTAATGACTCAATTTTATGTTTTTTTAAAAACCAAGTTGCCTCAAATAATATAAGATTATTAAACTCTACTCTAGGTAAAAATTCATAATTATCTTTTAAAGGCCCATAGTTAAACCACATTTCACTTCTAGTTTTTTGTGTTTGTAAATCACATAAAAAATGATAAATAGGAAGTGAATTATAAATATAATTATGAGCGTTAGACATGCGAGGAATAACTTCTTTGTTATATTTTTTTGACCTTAATATAACTCTTGTACTGTTTTTTATAGAGATCATAAGATCATTTATTGGAAGTTGATTAGCAATAGGCCTAACAGATTTGGCTAAATACGGAATTTCATACTCGCGGAAATTAGGGCGCATTAGTATGTTACCAACTCTAGACTCAGGCAAATGAACAATTTCTGCAACAATTTTATTTTTATTAATAGAGAATTCAACATCTGTAATTTCCCTTACTAAGCTTTTAAGTTCTAAATCCCCATGACAAAAACGTCCTAAAAGATTTGCAGCGCTTGACCCTCCGTACCCATCAAATTTAATTTTTTGCTCACCATTAATTTCTAGCATTTCAATCATACATGAAAAGGTGTCTGGCAGATTGTTCCAGTTCTCCTCCATATCTTTAAAATCATTTTCTGAAATAGAAATTGTATACGCGCCTTTATTAGAGGCTTCAATTAATTTTTTATGAAAAAAAGTGTCGATAGAAGACCACTGAATTTCCTTTACGTCATGCTTAACTTTTTTAGTTTCTAAAAAGAGATCATCTACTAATGGATTAATATCACCTGAACCTTGATCTTGTTTATATCCTATACCGCTTTCTGTATCTAGAGCTAAAGATAAAGGGACTTCATTTCCTTCAAATCTTTCGTAAAAAGCATCCTTGAATTTTGTAAATGTGTTAGACTTTTTTTGGGTATGTATTTTATTTAATAACCTCAAACCATTTTTAATGTCTTTTATTATCTTTTTGTCTAAAGTATTGTTTTTTTTGCTAAGCATCATATCTGTTTGAAACATGAACTTTGGATTAATTTCTGTTTCGAAACCTTTTAAAAGTGTAATGACTTTTTCATATTTATTGACGTCATTACCTATAGTTTTATCAATGTCTTTTAATTCAAACCTAACTTTTTTTAATTTTTGAGTTATATCATCAACATTATTTAATTTATCTAATACAGAAAACATTTGGTCTAAAAACTCAGGGCCAGACACAGAAGGTTCAAATTCACTAACTAACAATTGATTAGATATTAGTTCCTCAACGTAATAACTAGCATCGGCATAGGTAATATCTTCATTCACCAATGTTTTTACTAAATCTTCTAATTTAGCACCTTCTTTTGCTTTTTTTATAACCTTATCGAGATAATTAGTATTATCTACAGATATAATGAAATGATGTCGCATACCTTTGATATATTGATATTCTATATACCTTAATTGACTTCCTGTTATATAAATACTTGTATTAGGAAAGAAGAGTAATTGTTTTTTAATATAATCTATTTTAGCGAGATCTTGAGATAAAGCAACTAGATAATTCATGTCTAATCTAGTGTGACGCTTATGTTTATTAATTTCGTTAAGGCTTATATTTGTTTTATCATTAAACTTACCTACTGAGCAACCTGCAAATAAGCCGAAAGGGGTACACCTAGAGGACATTCTAGAAATATATTTTAATATGGAAAATTTAAGCCTATCAATATCCTTTTTGCTATCAATTTTACCATTAACCCATAAATCTGCTACTTTTGATAAGTCTGGCGAAGCTAAAAAAATCGCTTCTTTGATACTTTTGTCCGCATAAAGATCTTTAAACTGCTCGTCTGTTATTTCTTTTTTTGATGTGATTTCTCTGTATAAATCAAAAGTTAGTAAAGGGCTTCTTAGAACGTAATTTGAAAAACTTTTATATGGAAAATTTCTACTCATTTATTAGTTAACTTATCATTAAACATTCATCCCAATTAGAATCAAAATTGCCTAAATGAGCAATCATAGCTAAACCTATACCTGTTATTCCAGTTAAGAAACTAGTACTTTTAGACCATTCCTTTTCATCAGGATCCCACATTTTATAGCCTGCATAACCATCTGTAAAATGTCCCATTTCAACACCATTCTTTATCCAAAACTCTGACGTTTCTTTAAAAATTTCTTCTCCGGTCTCTTTATATATTCTATTATATATCAATGCATTTCCAAATGAGCCGTGGCAAATCCCTGCATCTGCAACCATTGTTTTTTCAGGGGTTCTTCTTCTAGTGGTATGTTTTAGTATCCTTAGCGACTCTTTGTTTAAGTCATCGTCATTTAATGCTTTAGAGGCTTGCAATAGAGCAGCACCAATTCCTAAATCTCCATAACACCAAGCTATTCTGCTAGGCCCTTCTGGTTCGCCATTTGGTAAAACCCAAATTGGGAAACAAGAAAGGCTATTGGGGTCGGTACTTTTAAAGCTTAAAACATAATTTATACTTCCTTTTAACAATGGAGTTACTTTATCTTTAAAAACTACTTCTTTATGAAGTTTCGACAACATTGAAATAATACTAGAGACCCCATGTGCTAGACATATACCATAACCTTCTTTTCTAGGTATATATGTTAAAAAAGAGGACCACTTTATTTTATCATCTTCTTTTTCAGATATCTTTTTTAAAGAAGTAATGAATTCAAGTAAGATTTCTGTGTATTTTTCTTTTAAGCTATTGGATTTAGTATTTTTATATCTATTAAAAAAATAGCAAGCTTGCCCAATTGCTCCATAAAGAAGATCATAATTTTTTTGTTTTAGATTAGTATTCATTGCAGTAAGCAAATAATCATCTAATTCTTCAAGTATCCCATCACTTTCAACATCAATAAATTCATTTAATTCAAGAAAATCTAAGAACCAGCCAAATCCTGCAATTCCATTTGAGAAAAGAGAAGAATTATACCCACCATTTATTTTTTCAATGATATCTCCTAAAATAGTAACCCCAAAATTTGCGTTATCAGGAGTATCTAAATATTTTGAATAGTAAAATTGAAACAGTGCCATTCCAGAAAGACCAGATATAACGCCTATATTATTTTCATTGCGATATTCTTTTTTTATAATTTCATCAATTTCCTTGAGTTTTGTCTCGATTATTTTTTTAGTCATAGTTCAGATTTTTATCTGAAATAATAGTCCATTACCATATGGAGTATTGGTTCATCATCTATTTTAAGAATCATAAGAGAATAAAGAATTAATACAATTACTAATAATAAGATTACCAGTCCGTATTTTACAATAGAGAACTTATTTTTATCCAACTCTTTTTCTAGATTATTTTCCATAATTTATGAACCTAATTCTAATTGGTTTTTTACTAGATTGTAATAATTTAATTTATTTTTTACTAGTTCTTTATGAGAGCCTAGCTCAACAATTTTGCCTTCTTTTAATACTACAATTTGATCTGCATTTTTTACTGTACTTAATCTGTGTGCTATTATAACTACAGTTTTATTTTTAAAAAAGGCTTGTAAATTATTATGTATTATTTTTTCGTTTTCGGCATCAAGTGCACTAGTCGCTTCATCAAAAAAAATATAGTGCGGGTTTTTATAAACAGATCTAGCAATCAATATTCGTTGTTTCTGTCCTCCTGAGATTCCATTTCCAGAAGCTCCAATTTTGGTTTTCAATTGTTGAGGAAGCGCAGTAATAAATTCTTTAATGTTAGCTGTTTTAATAGCAAATTCAAGTTTATCTTGATCAATTATTTCTTCACCTGTTGCAATGTTTCTTTCAATTGTATCGGAGAAAATGTATCCTTCTTGCATAACAACACCACAATTATCTCTCCAGTTTTTGGGTGAAATATTTAATAAGTTATGCTCATTTATATTAATTTGTCCTCTAACAGGGTTATAGAATTTTAATAATATTTTCATGAAGGTTGTTTTACCACTTCCACTAGCTCCAACTATAGCTGTTGTTTTTCCTTCAGGTATAAATAAGTTTATATTTTTTAAAACGAATGGCGATTTTGGCCCTTCATATTGATAATCTAGGTTATGAATTTTAATTCCTTTTTCAATATCATTTTGATAGCTTAAATCTTTGTCGGTAAGTTTTATTTGTCCTTCTTCTTCTTCTTCTTCTTGATCTTGTACTTCACTTAAACGTTCCATACTTAATCTCGCATCTTGAAGTGATCTAAAGAAGTTGATTAACTGGTTTACTGGAGAGTTCATTTGGCCAATTATGTATGCAATAGCTAGCATAGATCCTAAAGTAATGTTTCCAAATATAACTTCTCTTGCTGCAATGAATGTTACTAAAATGTTTTTTAACTGATTAATAAAATTAAATCCCATTAATTGAAACTGGTCTAATTTTAAGACTCTAAGGTTTACACCAAAAAGCTTGACTTGAATGTTTTCCCATTCTCTTCTTTTAAAATCTTCAAAGCTATTGAGTTTAATTTCTTGAATACCATTTATCATTTCATAAATAGATTCTTGATTTTCACTTCTTCTTTGAAAACGATAATAATCTAAAATCCTTCTCTTTTTAAGAAAATATACAGACCATAAAATTGCGATTAATGTTAAAATAGAATAAGCTACTACTATTTTATAGTCATAATAAAGTAGTACAAAAAAGAATATTGAAAAATTAATTATTGAGAATAATGTTGTTAAACTTTGCGAAGTTAAAAACTCTTCTATTCTTTCATGATCTTGAATTCTTTGATTAAAATCTCCTATTAGCTTTGAATCAAAAAAATTGATTGGTAGTTTTAATATTTTTTTAAAGAAATCTGAAATAATACTAATATTGATTCTTGTTCCTATGTAAAGCATAATCCAATTTCTAACAATCTCAATAATAATGGAGCCTAAAAATAAAAAGACTTGAGCTAGTAAAATAATAAAAACAATACTTAAACTTTTGTTTTCAACACCTTTATCAATTAAAGATTGTGTAAGGAAAGGGAATATTAATGTAAATAAACTTCCAGCTAATAAGCCCAAGAAAAGTTGAAATACTTCTTTTTTATATGGTTTTAAAAAGCCTAATAGAAAATTAAAATCTATTCTCTTTTTTTTGAGAACTTCTTTTTTATGAAATTCTTCGGTAGGGTTTAAAAATAAAGCAACACCTTTATCATTTTGGGTTAACCATCTTGATTTAAATTCATTTTCATTTAAAGACATTAAGCCATAAGAAGGGTCTGCAATTTTGTACTTATATTTTCCAGTAAGAATATTTTTCTTATGGTTATACAGTACTACAAAGTGATTTTGGTTCCAATGAAGTACACATGGAAGCGTCCCTTCAATATCTAGAGTTTTTAAATCTAATAGACTAGCGTAAGTATTAAAACCGATTTTTTCGGCAGCTTCAGAAATACCTCTTAAACTAACACCGTCGCGTTTTAAATATGAAATTTCTCTGATGTAGTCTATTTGGTGTTTTTTTCCAAAGTAAGCAGATATCATTGCAATACAAGCTGGACCACAATCCATTTGATCATGTTGAGGAATCAATTTCATAAATTTCTATTCTATTTCTTTAATTAATTTTTAGTTCTTTTTGTAGATTAAATCTTTTACTTATTTCTCTAATATTTACCAGCATTTTTTGAGGATCATCTGTCATGTCATATATAATAAATTCATCAATACCATATCGTTCTTGAAACCCTAATAGCATTTCGCACAAAGAATCGATAGTTACAGGGAATATTATAAAGTTTTCATTTTCACCTTTTCCATAATGCTCTAACAGTTTGTCATACTCTTTTTTTGCATCTTCCATAGTGTCTCCAACGCATATTGAAATACCATAGTTTATTTCTGGATAAAAATTATGTTCATTAAAAAAGTCTTGTTTAAATTTTATAACATCCTCTTTTTTATATTGATTTTCGTCTGTTGATGAGTGAAATAGTGATCTACAATAGTTAAGTTTATATTTAATTGCTGTGCTAAAGTTTCTATAAGATGTTGATAGATACCATATTTCTGGTGGTTTCCCGCCAAAAGGAGGTATTACTATTTGATTCTCCTTTAAGTTTTTCTTTTCATTCTGGAGTAGGTCGCAAATCAATTTTAATTTATCATCAAATTGTTCTTTTAAATTTTCTCTCTCCCCCAGAGTTTTATCCATTTTTACAACTTGACGGCTCTCTACAAGTCCACTTCCTTTAGCCAAACCTAAATCTATTCTATCGTAAAAAAGATTATTCATTAACTTATAGTTCGTTGCTACTGGGTATGTATTAGACATTAGTATTGTAGAACCTGCAGAACCAACCTTAATGGTATCTGTCATTCCTGCAATAATACTAATTAGTATATCTGGATTAGTAAACGCCATTGTAGTAAGTGATCCATGATGTTCACCTAGCCAAAATCTAGAAAAGCCTAGTTTATCTGCCTCAACAGCATATTCTATTATTTCTTCAATAGTAGCCATGCTATTTTTATCAATTCGATAACCGTATTCTAGAAGTCCTATTTTTAGGGGTTGTTTTGTCATAATTAAAGTCAATAAATTAAATTTTTTCTTTATAATTTGCTTTGCCTCATTTTTCTATTAATCTTTAATAATATATATATATTGAATGCTATTAACGTTATGATGATTAGTGAAAATTTAAAAAGCGTAAATAATCATGTCCCAATTCTTTTTCATGAGCCATTAACATAATTCCTATGCCGCAAATACCTTCTGAAAACGATAGATGTGTATAATCATATTGCGAATTATAATTAGAAAGATAACCAGCCCACTCTGATTTTTTGTTATCCATATTCAAGGTAATTTGCCTCCAATGATTTATAGCTTTTTGTAGTATAGGATTTTCCAATTTTGTATTCACTTTACTTAATAGAGCACATAAGCCAGACGAGCCATAAAACAAACTTGCATCTTTTGTGTACTCTTCTTTATCGTCTCTAAATTTTGATGCATTCTCAATAATATTTTTACCTATTAAAAAAAAATCATTATTATGTAATATTGTTCCTGCATTAAGAAACGTATACCCTATTCCTATATCTCCATAACCTAAATCTTGATGGTTTAATTTTTCGTTTTCATTAACTTCTAATCTAAACCAATTGGTTCCTTTTTTTTCATTGAATTCGCATAGGAAATTTAAACCACTTGTAATCAGTGATTTTAAATTTTTATATGCTATTTTTCTTGAATACGCTTGAAGTAAGAAATTAATAATACCAGCGACACCATGAGTAACTCCAAGTAGAGTTACTGGTTCTTGAGAATTTTTAAAATTAGACTCCCAGTATACAAAATTGTCAACTTTTATAGATTGTTCATCTATAGCTTCTAGTAAGCTTATTAATTCTGAATTAACATCTATAAATTCTGATCTATACAATAAATAATAACCTGCTTTGACAGCTCCAAACATTGGGTTTAGGTTCTTTTTTTCAATTTCTTCAAACAAAAAACATTTGATAATTTCATCAGAATCGGTTAAGAGCTCATTAATATCTTCTGTATCAAGAATCTTTTTTTGATATAAGAAAAATAAATAATCTCCTAAATCAATAATATTGTTTATGATATTAGTTCCTTTATAACTTTCACTAAGACCTTCAATACTTTTCTCTAAATATAATATTACATCATTTAAATAGGTTTCGTCATTAGTATATAAGTAATAGTAATAATGGTATAATGACATACCTAATAAGCCATCTAAGATTCCCATATTAACAAATTTAGAATCATTTTTTAGTAAGACTTCGCGAATAAGGTTTGGTTTTATATCAATATCTTTTATAATCACTTTTCTTTATTTTTTAGTTATTGTTTTAAAAACAATTAAATCTAAATCTAGTTAGACATGGGTAGAATACACAAAAAAATGTAACATACAACGTTGTTTCACATTCTTAAAGGTTCGATATTTAGATGTAGTCTTCAGTTTGAACTTATTCCTGTTTAGTTTTCTATTCTAAATTTTTCCTGATTCACATGCTTTTGAATTACATGAGGCAAAAAAACATGATATACCTTTTGCTAAACCACCTTTTGTAATTTACATATAACTTCTTTATTCAGTTCTAAGGTTTAATTTAATTTTTTTCATAATGAATAATTTTAAACTATTAATAAGTAGCTAGCTTAAAAAAGCTAGCTACTATCTAAGAAATTACTGCATTTTAAAGCGCTTCTATATCTTTCTTAGTATTACACGAACAACAGATACATGAACCTGCAGGTGCTAAACCACCTTTAACATTAGCTAATTGTTCTTCTTGTAACTTACTTACAACTTTTTTGTTTAGTTGTAGTCCTTTGTTTAATTTAATTTTTTTCATAATAAATGATTTTAAATTATTTAATAAATTGAGATGCATTTTTATGTCATAAAGCTCTTATTGGACATCTTAAACCTGCAAGTTTACTTTTGTATATTTTTAATTTTTTTTGAGAACTAATTTCCTATTCTTCTTTTTTCTTCTTCATTACCAAAGTCTTTTTGACTAACATTTATCTTTTTATTACCCAAATTATACCTTAGAGATATTCTAAACCTTCTGCTATCATAATAGTTTTCATAAGTAGTTCTTACACCATTACTAAATGCGGTAGCTTCTGTTATTTGCCCCTTAAATAAATCACTTCCAGTAACTGTTAATTGTAAATCTCTTTCTAAAAAGAAGAATTTAAAAGAGAGGTCCACACTAGAACTAGATGAGGTTTTATAAATATCATACACACCAGGAAAACTAAACCATGCATCAATGCTTGATATTATAGTTTTATCTTTATTTAAAATAAAACTATTACTAGTAGATAAATAGGTGTTTACACCATTTTGGTTATCATTTATAAAACCTAAAAGCGATTCTGTATAGCTATAATTAATGTTTAATGTATTAACACTTTCCCATTCTTTCCACTTATTAAATGTGTAAGATTCGATAATCCCAAAAGTATAACTGTTATAATAATTTTCAGGCTTTATTGCTCTAACCCCTGTCTCATTATTTATAGCTACAATTTGACCAAACCCGTCTTTTACTTGAGAAAAATAAACACTACTTAACCACTTCTGTTGACTTGTGTAAGAGAACTCTACATTATCAGAAAATGACGGTTGTAAAAAGGGAGCCCCTTCAACAAATAAATACGGATTTTGGATAATTCGAAAAGGGTTTAGATATTCAAAACCAGGTCTAGATATTCGTTTATTGTAACTTAATGAGAATATATTGTTTTCATTAGAGGAATAATTAATATAAGCGCTAGGAAAAAATCTGATATAATCATTATTATTAGTTTGATTCAACTGAAGAGATAATCCTTCTGTAGTTGTGTTTTCCATTCTAAGGCCAATTTTAGCACTCCATTTATCATTCAACTCCTTATAGGCAGAAACATAAAGAGCTGAGTTGGTTTCTTTGTATTCAAACTGATTGGTTTGATTTAAGTCTATAATTGGAATTCCTGTCGTTGTGTCAAAAAAACTTATGTCATTATTACTATTAATAAAGGACAGTTTTCCTCCAAAATTGAGTTGAATATTTTTTAAAGGAAACTCAACATCTACTCTTAGCGAATAATTATTAATTTGTTGTCTGCCATCATTTTTTCCAGAATTAAAACTTTCTGGTGTTTCTTGTCCGTTATTAAAAAAATTGGAAGTATCGTATACTCTATTACTTTTATCTAAAAATGTAAAATAATCTAAATTAAGAGCAATATTTTTTCCAATAGAATCTAATTTATAATTAGTATGAAAATTAATTGAGTGTAATGGACTTGATTGATTAATTAATGATTTAGAAATGATTAAGGAATCTATAACGTTAGTTACTTTATTTATTACTTGAGTTCTATCATTTTTATTTTGTACTCTCGTATCATCATACCCTAATTGATACTGAAAGCCTGATGACAACTTTTCGCTCCATTCATAATCAAGAGCTATCCTTGTACTAAGGCTATTATCATAAAAAACTCGTCGAGGGTTTTCGCTATCCCAAAGTTGATTCTCAAATTCAAATTCATTTGTATCTGTAATTTGTTTAGAACCTTTATCGTAAGACGCATTTACATATAAAGAGGTTTTGTTTTTTCTATACCTAAAACTCCCTGCTATATTACCTTCAGGATAGGTATATTGAGTGAAGGTCGCTCTCAAGCTCGACTTCCAACTATTACTTACATTTTTTTTGTAAATAACATTAATTAATCCACTATTACCATCAGCTTCATATTTTGAAGGAGGATTAGTAATGATTTCTATTTTTTTAATTTCTTCAGAAGGAATTGATTTTAAGAAATTAATTAAGTCATCTCCAGATAAGTTAACAATATTACCATCAACTAATACTCCCATCTTACTTTTTCCTAACATAATGATTTCATCATTTTTAAGTCTTATATGAGGAACTACTTTAAGAATGTCCGTTACATCCCCTCCCGAAGCAGAAATAGAATTTTCGACATTGAAAATTAATCTGTCCACTTTTTTTTCTATTAAGTTTTTTCGTGTAGAAAGAATAATTTCGTCTAAGGTGTTTTTATTTTCTTTTAAAGTGAAAACACCTAAATCCTTATCTTTATTTAAAAGAATATTAATAGAGGTTGTCTCATATCCTAGATAACTAATAGAAAGTTTATATTCTCCTGAATTAATGATAATATTAAAACGTCCTTTTTCGTCAGTAATAGTTCCTGTTAAAATCTCACCATTTTCATTAGTAAGTACAATATTTGCAAATTCAATAGCTATGCTTGATGAATCTACAACCACCCCCTTAACTTCTATTTGTGAGTATGATAAACAACTGATAGATAACAAAATAATAGTTAGTCTTGCTGAGAACATTAAAAATATTTTTATAAATTTACTGAGTTATATTTTTAATCACATAATCTTTAAGCATACAAAAAGTAAGGCTAAGCCTTACTTTTTGTATTTTTATTTTTCATACCCAATTTAGGGCAATTCAAACTTATCGGATGCAAGCTCTCGATAATCTCCTGCAGTTCTGCTTGTTATGATAATCAACACTTATCCTGTATTAAAGTTAATGAAGTTTCTACTTTACTAAAAATCTTGTAAAAGAATGCTTGTTTTAGAAATTCTAACAAACTCTATCTTTTTCTAATATAACTAAAAAACAGTAACTAGCATTTTCACTAATTACTGTTTTAATTGTCTATCTACTTTATTTCTAGCATGTCCTAATTTGAAACACTACCGAATATTGGACATGCTATATTTGACAGGACAGTAAGAAGCGAGTTTATATATTTATAAACTTTAATAAAATAACAATGTCAAAACCACGAAATTTTTACACCAAAGAATTTAAACATAAAGCTGTAGAGCTTAGTTATGCAAAAGGA
>NZ_JBSHNT010000060.1:0-254 GCF_053601615.1 Pontimicrobium sp. MEBiC06410 | reverse complement strand
CCGGAGCAGTAAATGTTGGTGCAATATTATCGGAAACGGTAATGGTTTGCGTTTGTTCTGGCGCAGTGTTACCACAGCTATCTGTTAATGTCCATGTTCTGGTGATTACGAATGATCCTTCGCAAGTTCCAGCGACTACAGCGTCTGTGTAGGTCGCGTCTAGGGTTGTAGAACAGTTATCTGCTTCGTCTGTAACATCTCCTGTAATGTTTACTCCAGCATCGTAGTTACATGATGCATCTGTAAATATCTCA
>NZ_JBSHNT010000059.1:0-542 GCF_053601615.1 Pontimicrobium sp. MEBiC06410 | reverse complement strand
TAAATACCTGAGAGAGTTGTAGTTTTACTTTAAATTGTTCTTGTATTTTTGATAGTAATCGGGTTACTAATAGTGAGTGCCCACCTAACTCGAAAAAGTTATCGTGTTTTCCTATTGTTCCTTCTTCTAGTTCTAATAGCTTAGACCATAGTATTGCTAATTGCTGCTCTACTGCTGTTTCTGGCGCTACATATTGGGTAGTGCTTTCTACTTCTAGGCTTAGCTTTTCTAATTGTTTTCTATCGGTTTTGCCGTTTGGGGTTAATGGGATTTTATCTATTTCTATAATAAAGTTTGGCACCATATATTCTGGTAGGCTGACCGAGAGGCTATCTTTTATTGCTTGGACTTCTAACAGTGATTGGACTTCTAACACGCAATAGGCCACTAGGTGTTTGCTACCTAAGTGTGCTTTGGCTATAACTACAGCTTCTTTTATGTTTGCTTGGTTGTTTAATGCGGTCTCTATCTCACCTAATTCTATTCTATAGCCGCGGACTTTAACTTGGTCGTCTTCTCTGCCTAGGTATTCTATTGTGCCG
>NZ_JBSHNT010000058.1:0-272 GCF_053601615.1 Pontimicrobium sp. MEBiC06410 | reverse complement strand
CCTAATGGTAATGTATAAGAGAAATCTACATAGGCATTGGTTTCGTTTACTGGCCCTATTTCGTCATTTATTAACGAGAACCCTAGCCCTACACGGTTACCTATTGGCGAATGTATAGAAAGTGTTCCTGTGCTTGGAGCGCCTTCTAAACCTACCCATTGGCTTCTGTAAAGAGCGCCAATAGATACGGTTTCTGTAGACCCTGCATAGGCAGGGTTTATTACATTCATATTATACATATACTGCGTATACTGCGGGTCTTGTTGTGCATA
>NZ_JBSHNT010000057.1:0-233 GCF_053601615.1 Pontimicrobium sp. MEBiC06410 | reverse complement strand
ACTACAACTCCATTTTTATATAAAAATTGAGCCAAGCGATAATGATAATAGCCAGTAGCTTCCATAACTACTAATGCCTTTTTTGGTAAACTTTTTAAAAGTTGTTTAAAACCAGATTCATCATTTTTTAATTCAACATGACCTTTAGATTTACTGTAAATATCAAATACAGATTTACTAATGTCAATACCATAAATTTTTCTATCTTTAATCATAAGAACTGAATTTTGGAA
>NZ_JBSHNT010000056.1:0-407 GCF_053601615.1 Pontimicrobium sp. MEBiC06410 | reverse complement strand
TTTGAAAATTTTTAAAAGTTTTTTATCGCTTTTTAATCCCTCTCATTAAACATTTTTGTGCCTGAACTTTTTGCTCCAAACGTTGCCGTTTTTTGCGGCTGCAAACATACAACCTTTTTTGTTATCTCAAAGCTTTTTTTAAACTTTTTTAAATTTATTTTTTAGCCTTTTAATGAACTTCGCTCTGCTCCCTTAACTTACGCCTTAGTCGCTAAGCGGGTGCAAATATACAACCTATTTTCACTTTCACAACTCTTATATAAACTTTATTTTAAATTAGTTTTTAACAGCCTTAATTTTAAGGGGTTATACACTCTTTTTTTTTAGTTTTTTTAAGGAGTGTTTTTTCTCTTCTTGTCCTTATTATATATACGCGTTTTTGGTTGGTTTTTACTCTTGTGGGGGGG
>NZ_JBSHNT010000055.1:0-1156 GCF_053601615.1 Pontimicrobium sp. MEBiC06410 | reverse complement strand
GCTGGAGCTTTTGTTGATAGTGATGCCAATGGAAATGGTACACAATTAATAGAAACGCTAACCTCACCAGTTTTTGATACCACTGGAGCCGTTGGTCTATTCCTAGACTTCGATCAGTTTTACAGATCTGGAGGGTCAGATAGTGGTATTGTAGAAGTGTACGATGGAACGAATTGGGTAGAAGTATTAAATCAAACAGCTACAACAGGTTCTTTTGCAACACCAAATCAACAACACATTGACATTACTGCCTATTCTAATGCAAACATGCAAATTCGTTTTATTTATGACGATGGAGATAGTTGGGCATGGTACTGGATGATAGACAATATTGCTGTTATTAACTCATTATGTGATGTGCCAACAGCTTTAGCAGCTAATAATATAGGAGGAACAACAGCAGACATTACTTGGGATGCAGGAACAATAACTGCTTGGGAATATGTTTTACAAGCACCAGGAACTGGTGTACCAGCTGGCAACGGAACAATGATAGCTACAAACACAGTTAATGCAACAGCATTAGACTACTCTACAGACTATGAAGTTTATGTAAGATCAGATTGTGGTGGAGGCACATATAGCGACTGGGTAGGTCCTTTAAACTTTACAACAACAGTACAAACAGATTTTTCTGTAGACTGTGCAGTAGGAGCACAAACCTTAAATTACTGTTACACAGCTAATGACTCTAATGTCTTTACATTTACAAGTACAGATGGATCAGGATTAACGATAACAATCAATTCAGGAACGGTAGAAAACAGTTGGGATGAATTAGTTATTACTGATGTAGCAACAGGAACAGATTTAAATGCAGGAACACCTTATGGAAATGGTGGTGATGTATCAGGTATTACTTATCAATCTACAGGAGACAGTATTACTTTAGCAATAACTTCGGATGGGTCTGTAAGTTGCGATACCAATGGATTTGATCCATTAGATGTTACAGTAGTATGCTCAACATGTACAAACCCTACAGCAACTTACGCAGTTGTTTCAGACTGTATAAATGGACCACAGTTTTTTGTAGAAACAGATATTACAGATTTAGGAACAGCAACATCACTTACCGTATCAGACAATCAAGGAAACTCTCAAGTTGTAAACGCAACAGGAGTTGTTTCTTTTGGTCCTTATGCAAATAACACAG
>NZ_JBSHNT010000054.1:0-303 GCF_053601615.1 Pontimicrobium sp. MEBiC06410 | reverse complement strand
CTGGCCAATAGCGATATGGAACCTATACTATACCAGTTATGTGATGATAATATGGAATTTGATGGTGACCCAACCAATGACAGCGTGTCGTTTGATTTAGCCACACAAAACCCAGAAGTATTAGATGGGCAAGACCCAGCTAACTATATCGTAAGCTACTATTTAACACAAGCCGATGCAGATGCAGGCATTAACCCATTACCAATACCCTATACCAATGTCACCAACCCACAAATTATTTATGTACGAGTAGACAATAATACTATGGTAGATGATGGTACAGGAACAATGGTTGATAGCTCA
>NZ_JBSHNT010000053.1:0-258 GCF_053601615.1 Pontimicrobium sp. MEBiC06410 | reverse complement strand
CCAATAGGTAACCGTGTAGGGCTAGGGTTCTCGTTAATAAATGACGAAATAGGGCCAGTAAACGAAACCAATGCCTATGTAGATTTCTCTTATACATTACCATTAGGAGGCACAAAATTAGCTTTTGGTTTAAAAGCAGGAGCTACATTTCATAACATTGGTTTAGTAAACTTAGACTTAATAGATTCTGGAGATGTATTCTTTTCAGAAAATGTAGATGAGTTAACACCAAATGTAGGAGCAGGAGTTTATTTCTAT
>NZ_JBSHNT010000052.1:0-338 GCF_053601615.1 Pontimicrobium sp. MEBiC06410 | reverse complement strand
CAGTACAACACTTAAAGCAGGTGTAGTTGCCCCAAAACAAATACTAGGATTGTTAGGATTAGTAGGCGTATCGATAAAAGGACAAGCACAATTAGGCGCAGTAACCATTAAGGTGTCTTGACACGATCCATTAACAGCACTAGTTGCAGTAATTGTAATATCCGTTCCAGCAGGAACACCAGTAATAGAGTTCCCTGTAACAGTTCCTGCAGAGGTCGTAATAACAGCAGAAGCAGGAGAAATGCTAAAAGAAACATCGTAAGTTAATAAGTTAGCAGCACAAGTAGTTGCAGTAAAGTTAAGTACAGGTGTTTGATTAATAGTAATAGTAGCAGTAC
>NZ_JBSHNT010000051.1:0-261 GCF_053601615.1 Pontimicrobium sp. MEBiC06410 | reverse complement strand
AGACGAAGCAGATAACTGTTCTACAACCCTAGACGCTACCTACACAGACACTATAGTCGCTGGAACTTGCGAAGGATCATTCGTAATCACCAGAACATGGACATTAACAGATAGCTGTGGTAACACTGCACCAGAACAAACGCAAACCATCACGGTGTCTGATAATATCGCGCCAACATTTACTGCACCTGCAGATATTGAGATATTTACAGATGCATCATGTAACTACGATGCTGGAGTAAACATTACAGGAGATGTTAC
>NZ_JBSHNT010000050.1:0-213 GCF_053601615.1 Pontimicrobium sp. MEBiC06410 | reverse complement strand
CACTGTAGTCGCTGGAACTTGCGAAGGATCATTCGTAATCACCAGAACATGGACATTAACAGATAGCTGTGGTAACACTGCGCCAGAACAAACGCAAACCATTACCGTTTCCGATAATATCGCACCAACATTTACTGCACCTGCAGATATTGAGATATTTACAGATGCATCATGTAACTACGATGCTGGAGTAAACATTACAGGAGATGTTAC
>NZ_JBSHNT010000049.1:0-3319 GCF_053601615.1 Pontimicrobium sp. MEBiC06410 | reverse complement strand
TGAAACTTGGTATAATAGAAAAAGATTACACACGGCTTTAGGCTTAAAATCTATTGAAGAATTTGAAACAGAAATGAACAATCAAAAATTAGCAGCATAATCTCTCTTCTTTTTGTCCAGTTTTTTGTTGCAAGTCCATATTTTGGCATCAGGGTCACTTGGACTGTAATGGGTTTTGTTGCGTTTATCTCGCTGGCTTATATGCCTTAGTTTATGTAGGTGCTTTTCTAAGTCTTCTTCTGGGACTTTTAACTCTAAACTATCCATAAAGACATTTGCTTTTATAGGTGCTGAGTCTATTGCATGGGTATGCTCACTTACCATACCGTGTCAACGGTTACCATTGTTGTGTGCAGTTTTTAGTTTATCAAGACATACAATGAATAATGTCATTCTTACCTCAAGATCGCAGACATTAATTCTTAAGAATTTTTTTATGATATACTTTACCTAGGTATTCAATTTGAAGGATATAAATACCATTACTGTATGTAGATAAATTAATTGTTTTGTCTGTAAAAGTATTTAATAATATCGATCCGTTAATAGAAAACAATTTTCCTTTAAATTCTTCTTTTGTATCAATATAGAATTGATTTTTAGTTGGAATTGGATAAAACGAAAATTTAGTACTAAGTATATCATTGTCATTTATATTTAAAGTACTATCAGGAGTAACCAAAGTAAAGTAAGAACCATTAGGCAAGGAGATATCATCAAAAAGTATAACTGATCCAGTAAAAGAAGTAGCTACTATTTCTATTGATGCATCACTAAAATCGCTATCAGTATCAACAAGTAAGATAAAATCAGTGGGGTTAGTTCCAGTTATGGAAAGACCAGCAATATCAAAAGTTAAATCGACAGTGCCTATGGCTCCAGTTTGTTGTACAAACCATTCTCTTCCAACTCTTTGATTGGACGCTAAGTCTGTTGGCAACTCTGTAGATTGTTGAGTAAGAAAATTATTATCGTGGCCAATCATTAAAAAATCTCCATCATCTAAAGAAGATGGATTGCTTAAAACAATATTACCTTTACCACTTTGACCTGTACCATCACCACTACCAGTACTAATGCTGTTGGACTCGGATTGATTAAGACTACTGGTGTCGTCTCGACCTATACCAAAGACATCATTCCAGTAGGTCATATTACTCCATACTGAAGTTCCCGCAGACGTGGTATAATTTCCAATGGACGGATCCAATGAGATGCCATATTTCATTCCGAGATAAGATTGTACTTTATTCCTGTCATCAGTTGTTAATAAAGATGGATACATAATCAATTCGGCAATCTGACCATTGAAAGGGTTTCTGTTGTTACTGTCCTGTGAAATACCAATTAAAGGTATTGATGTAAAGGCAACCGCTGTAAATGCTGTAGGGTTTCCTGCAAATTTCTCGGTAACGAAAGACTGTCCATCTATATACGACCTAGAATTTGATCCAGAACCTGGGACGATTTCAATTAGACCTAACCTGGCTTTTTCGCTTCCCAGATTACCAGTTGATTGAAAATAAAAATCGTTTGGAGTTACTAGATTATTTCCTGTTCCCATTTGGTCACCCTTCATCATGTAGCCAACATTATCGGTTGCCTCACTGGCACTCATAACAGTATTAAAGTTGTCATCATCTCTTTTAATGACAGCAAAAAGCGATTGAAATTTTATGGGGGTATCACCTACTAGCCAATCACCGATTCCAAGATCACCTTCAAAATCTACTGTATTGTTAAAGTTAATAAACCTTGTTCCAGTTTTAGGATCAAATTGAATTGTAAATGTATTCGTTCCAGTTTGATCTACCCAACTAGTGAGATTACCAGACGCAGGAGTAGTCCCAGTGTCTCCTCTTAACCATAGGTTGGCCCCTGATACTCCACCTGGGTTTTGTGCGTCAAGCTTAAAAGCTACAGCTAGCATTATTAGGATTAATAAAAGTCTAAAATAACGTTGTGATATAAGAGTATTCATTATTCTCTGTTTATTGTTTATTTTAATTTGTATTCGATTTTTTCTCAGCTATCAAAATTGATTAAACATATTTTCTATCAGGACAAATCTCATTTTAGCTTTTTTTAGAAGTTTTGAGACAATAAGAAAACACATTAATTACTCATACTGTTTCCATGCTACCCTATGGTACTACAAAAGATACTGCAATTGCTGAATTTGGATTAAGATTAGGAAAAATAGTATTTTCCGAATTCGGTTCATCATATTGGTTTGACCAGAAAGACTCTCCATAACATCTTGCGTAAACTGTTTGACCACTGCTAAATCCGAGTGCAACCAACGATACATTGGTAAGATTTAAATTCCGAGGATTTATCTGTGATGGAAGTGTTTCTAAAACAGCTTCGTAATTTGTGTTACTAACATTAGATTGCGTGGAGAAAAAGAAACGTATATACCTTGTATTCCCAACATTTCCATCAGGGTCTGTGGTGGCAGCGAGTGTAATATCTGTTCCGTTATTGGTAGCGGTAAGATTCGTAATAGAAGTTGTGGATAGCTGACCAAGCGAAGGCGTTTCTGCAATAAAGGTATCACTAGTACTATGGTCAATATTAAATCTTTTGAATGTTCCATAGCCATTTTTTTCATAAACTAGGGTAACAGTATCAAACGGCACATTTGATAAAGTGTACTGACCATTTGAATTCGTAGTAGTGGATATTGAAGTTCCTTCTACGTTCACAGTCATATTAGAATTGTCGATTTCAGTTACTCCGTCATCAAAAAGATTAACAGAACCAGAAATATTGGCTGATGTAGGAGAAGGAGTGTCATTATCATTACTATCACTACAAGAAGTTCCTAATACAAGTAATAGTAGAATTAAATTGAATTTAAATGTTTTCATGGTGTATATTGTTTAAATAAAGTTAAAATAATGATTAATTCAAAATGTCTTATCCTGAAATATGGCTACAGGTTAAAATTGAATTAAGCTGATAATTTATATACCATATTAGGTGTTTATAGTATAAAGATAAGTGTAATCTTATTTCGTTGTATAAATTAATTGCATTTTTTGTAGCTATTTTTGCGTGAGCTACGTTTTTAAAGGTTTAATCTAGATAAAATTCATCTTTTAAAATTCCATTAACTCTTTCTGCGATTCCGTTTTCGTAACAATGATTTTCTTGGAAATGTTACATTTGACAAGACTGGACATGCTATATTTGACAGGACAGTAAGAAGCGAGTTTATATATTTATAAACTTTAATAAAATAACAATGTCAAAACCACGAAATTTTTACACCAAAGAATTTAAACATAAAGCTGTAGAGCTTAGTTATGCAAAA
>NZ_JBSHNT010000048.1:0-283 GCF_053601615.1 Pontimicrobium sp. MEBiC06410 | reverse complement strand
AGAACAGTTATCTGCTTCGTCTGTAACATCTCCTGTAATGTTTACTCCAGCATCGTAGTTACATGATGCATCTGTAAATATCTCAATATCTGCAGGTGCAGTAAATGTTGGCGCGATATTATCAGACACCGTGATGGTTTGTGTTTGTTCTGGTGCAGTGTTACCACAGCTATCTGTTAATGTCCATGTTCTGGTGATTACGAATGATCCTTCGCAAGTTCCAGCGACTATAGTGTCTGTGTAGGTAGCGTCTAGGGTTGTAGAACAGTTATCTGCTTCGTCT
>NZ_JBSHNT010000047.1:0-230 GCF_053601615.1 Pontimicrobium sp. MEBiC06410 | reverse complement strand
CGTACATAAATAATTTGTGGGTTGGTGACATTGGTATAGGGTATTGGTAATGGGTTAATGCCTGCATCTGCATCGGCTTGTGTTAAGTAATAGCTTACGATATAGTTGGCTGGGTCTTGCCCATCTAATACTTCTGGGTTTTGTGTGGCTAAATCAAACGACACGCTGTCATTGGTTGGGTCACCATCAAATTCCATATTATCATCACATAACTGGTATAGTATAGGTTC
>NZ_JBSHNT010000046.1:0-265 GCF_053601615.1 Pontimicrobium sp. MEBiC06410 | reverse complement strand
GGTTACCGTGAAAATTGCGGGGTCTTGTCCGTTTAATATGGCATCGGTCATGGTTGTAAAGTCAAAGCTTTCGTATACGCCATCGGTGTTTAACTCACAGTGGGTGTAATCGTCTACTGGGGTGACTACTGGTAATGGGTTGACAATAACATCGAAGTTAACCAGCGTGTAACAGCCTGTTCCGTTTAATCCTGTAGGGTCATCGCCATTGGTTAATCGGACATAGATGGTTTGTGGGGTGATCCCTGTATTTGGATTGGCTGGG
>NZ_JBSHNT010000045.1:0-283 GCF_053601615.1 Pontimicrobium sp. MEBiC06410 | reverse complement strand
GGCTTGTGTTTCATGGTAGGTTACCGTGAAAATTGCGGGGTCTTGTCCGTTTAATATGGCAGGGGTCATGGTTGTAAAGTCAAAGCTTTCGTATACGCCATCGGTGTTTAACTCACAGTGGGTGTAATCGTCTACTGGGGTAACTACTGGTAATGGGTTGACAATAACATCGAAGTTAACCAGCGTGTAACAGCCTGTTCCGTTTAATCCTGTAGGGTCATCGCCATTGGTTAATCGGACATAGATGGTTTGTGGGGTGATCCCTGTATTTGGATTGGCTGGG
>NZ_JBSHNT010000044.1:0-393 GCF_053601615.1 Pontimicrobium sp. MEBiC06410 | reverse complement strand
CAACGTCTTTATCGTTGTCTAGGTGTTTGGAGATGTCTAAGGCATTGTTTAACACGCGGATGGTTTTCCCTACGGATAGGGTGTAGAACATCTCGTATATGGATAAATCAAAACAGTGTGAGGTTGAGGCATATACTGTATTAAAGGTATTGCTGTTGTATTCTTGTTGGGCCCAATGTATTAAGGCTGTTGCGTTTTTATGGCTTATCATAACGCCTTTTGGTTTACCGGTCGTTCCTGAGGTGTAAATGATATAGGCTTGGTCTGTTGAGCGGGTGTTATTTTTTACTTTATGGGTTGCATAATTCTCCTGCTCTTTCAAGTAATTGTTATAGATTGTTTCGTCTAATACTAACGTACTATTACTGTCTTGTTCTATGTAAGCGATTCGTT
>NZ_JBSHNT010000043.1:0-329 GCF_053601615.1 Pontimicrobium sp. MEBiC06410 | reverse complement strand
AGTCACGACAACAACCGTAACCATTCCAGCAGGAAGCACGAGTGTCGATGTAGTGATTCCAATCACGGATGATGCCATAGATGAAGCCGATGAGACCTTTACCGTCGATGGCACAGTAACCAGCGGAAACACAGCAAACACAGACCCAAGCGGAACAGTAACGATCACCGATAACGACAATGCGCCAATAGTAACAATAGCTGATGCAACAGTCAACGAAGGCGCTGGCACAGTAACCGTTCCAGTAAGCATCGATACCGTAAGCGCAACAGACGTTGTAGTAGATATTGTCACGACAACAGGCACAGCAGGGACAAGCGATTACACAG
>NZ_JBSHNT010000042.1:0-227 GCF_053601615.1 Pontimicrobium sp. MEBiC06410 | reverse complement strand
GGTGCAGTAAATGTTGGTGCGATATTATCGGAAACGGTAATGGTTTGTGTTTGTTCTGGCGCAGTATTACCACAGCTATCTGTTAATGTCCATGTTCTGGTGATTGTAAACGATCCTTCGCAAGTTCCAGCGACTACAGTGTCTGTGTAGGTAGCGTCTAGTGTTGCAGAACAGTTGTCATTTTCATCAGTAACATCTCCTGTAATGTTTACTCCAGCATCGTAGTT
>NZ_JBSHNT010000041.1:0-361 GCF_053601615.1 Pontimicrobium sp. MEBiC06410 | reverse complement strand
CGGCACAATAGAATACCTAGGCAGAGAAGACGACCAAGTTAAAGTCCGCGGCTATAGAATAGAATTAGGTGAGATAGAGACCGCATTAAACAACCAAGCAAACATAAAAGAAGCTGTAGTTATAGCCAAAGCACACTTAGGGAGCAAACACCTAGTGGCCTATTGCGTGTTAGAAGCCCAATCTATATTAGAAGTCCAAGGAATAAAGGACAACCTTTCTGTAAGCCTACCAGAATATATGGTACCAAACTTTATTATAGAAATAGATAAAATTCCATTAACCCCAAACGGCAAAACCGATAGAAAACAATTAGAAACGCTAAGCCTAGAAGTAGAAAGCACCACCCAATACGTAGCACCA
>NZ_JBSHNT010000040.1:0-205 GCF_053601615.1 Pontimicrobium sp. MEBiC06410 | reverse complement strand
TACAACTATTGGAGTTTACACTTACTATGCTGAAGCTGAAGAAACTGTCTCTGGTTGCGTGAGTTCTAGAATACCAGTAGTTCTTACTATTGAAACACCTGCTAATGCTGGTACAGATGGAGGCATTACTATCTGTGACGACAGTTCTACAACTATAGATTTATTTAGTTTAATCGCTGGTGAAGATGCTGGTGGTACTTGGTCG
>NZ_JBSHNT010000039.1:0-359 GCF_053601615.1 Pontimicrobium sp. MEBiC06410 | reverse complement strand
CAGGTGCAGTAAATGTTGGTGCAATATTATCGGAAACGGTAATGGTTTGTGTTTGTTCTGGCGCAGTATTACCACAGCTATCTGTTAATGTCCATGTTCTGGTGATAATAAATGATCCTTCGCAAGTTCCAGCGACTACAGTGTCTGTGTAGGTTGCGTTTAGCGTTGTAGAACAGTTATCTGCTTCGTCTGTAACATCTCCTGTAATGTTTACTCCGGCATCGTAGTTACATGATGCATCTGTAAATATCTCAATATCTGCAGGTGCAGTAAATGTTGGTGCGATATTATCAGACACCGTGATGGTTTGTATTTGTTCTGGCGCAGTGTTACCACAGCTATCTGTTAATGTCCATGTT
>NZ_JBSHNT010000038.1:0-215 GCF_053601615.1 Pontimicrobium sp. MEBiC06410 | reverse complement strand
TCATCGGCTTCATCTATGGCATCATCCGTGATTGGAATCACTACATCGACACTCGTGCTTCCTGCTGGAATGGTCACGGTTGTTGTCGTGACTGTGTAATCACTTGTGCCGGCTGTGCCTGTTGTCGTGACAATATCTACTACAACATCTGTTGAACTTACGGTATCTATGCTTACTGGAACGGTTACTGTGCCAGCGCCTTCGTTGACTGTTGC
>NZ_JBSHNT010000037.1:0-221 GCF_053601615.1 Pontimicrobium sp. MEBiC06410 | reverse complement strand
CAAACCATTACCGTTTCCGATAATATCGCACCAACATTTACTGCACCTGCAGATATTGAGATATTTACAGATGCATCATGTAACTACGATGCTGGAGTAAACATTACAGGAGATGTTACAGACGAAGCAGATAACTGTTCTACAACACTAGACGCGACCTACACAGACACTGTAGTCGCAGGAACTTGCGAAGGATCATTCGTAATCACAAGAACATGGAC
>NZ_JBSHNT010000036.1:0-316 GCF_053601615.1 Pontimicrobium sp. MEBiC06410 | reverse complement strand
TCCTGTAATGTTTACTCCAGCATCGTAATTACATGATGCATCTGTAAATATTTCGATATTTGCAGGTGCAGTAAATGTTGGTGCGATATTATCAGACACCGTGATGGTTTGTGTTTGTTCTGGCGCAGTGTTACCACAGCTATCTGTTAATGTCCATGTTCTGGTGATAATAAACGATCCTTCGCAAGTTCCAGCGACTACAGCGTCTGTGTAGGTCGCGTCTAGGGTTGTAGAACAGTTATCTGCTTCGTCTGTAACATCTCCTGTAATGTTTACTCCAGCATCGTAGTTACATGATGCATCTGTAAATATCTCA
>NZ_JBSHNT010000035.1:0-350 GCF_053601615.1 Pontimicrobium sp. MEBiC06410 | reverse complement strand
ACCTTAATGGTTACTGCGCCTAATTGTGCTTGTCCTTTTATCGATACGCCTACTAATCCTAACAATCCTAGTATTTGTTTTGGGGCAACTACACCTGCTTTAAGTGTTGTACTATCTGGCCCTCCTGCTTTAGGGGATGCTGTTAATTGGTATGCAAACGCCACTGGAGGTACGGCCTTAGCTTCTGGCCTTAATTATACGCCTACCGATACAACTATTGGAGTTTACACTTACTATGCTGAAGCTGAAGAAACTGTCTCTGGTTGCGTGAGTTCTAGAATACCAGTAGTTCTTACTATTGAAACACCTGCTAATGCTGGTACAGATGGAGGCATTACTATCTGTGACGA
>NZ_JBSHNT010000034.1:0-395 GCF_053601615.1 Pontimicrobium sp. MEBiC06410 | reverse complement strand
TTTGATTTAACCGTAGAAGACATTGAAATCACAGGGCCAAGCAACACCAGTTGGATAGTAAGCTACTACGAAACGATGGCCGATGCCCAAGCCGGAACCAATGCCATAGCCGACCCAACCAATTACACCAATACAGCAACTCCACAAACCCTATACGTAGGCGTAGAAGATGCAGATACAGGCTGCTCATCCTTTACAACAGTAACCATAAGAGTATTGCCAAACCCATCACCAAGTCCAAATCCAGTAGATCTGGAACTCTGTGATGATGTAGATGTTTTTTTCGAGAATGATTTAGCAGAAACCTTCGATTTAACCCAAAACGAAGCCTTTATTATCAATGGAGAAGTTGGCGTTACAGCAAGCTACTACACCAATCAAGACGATGCCATAGC
>NZ_JBSHNT010000033.1:0-267 GCF_053601615.1 Pontimicrobium sp. MEBiC06410 | reverse complement strand
CCCAACAATGTATGTTAACGAAGACCCAGCCAATCCAAATACAGGGATCACCCCACAAACCATCTATGTCCGATTAACCAATGGCGATGACCCTACAGGATTAAACGGAACAGGCTGTTACACGCTGGTTAACTTCGATGTCATCGTGAACCCATTACCAGTAGTCACCCCAGTAGATGATTATACCCACTGTGAGTTAAACACCGATGGCGTATACGAAAGCTTTGACTTTACAACCATGACCCCTGCCATATTAAACGGACAAGA
>NZ_JBSHNT010000032.1:0-236 GCF_053601615.1 Pontimicrobium sp. MEBiC06410 | reverse complement strand
GCGTCTAGGGTTGTAGAACAGTTATCTGCTTCGTCTGTAACATCTCCTGTAATGTTTACTCCAGCATCGTAATTACATGATGCATCTGTAAATATTTCGATATCTGCCGGTGCAGTAAATGTTGGTGCGATATTATCGGAAACGGTAATGGTTTGCGTTTGTTCTGGCGCAGTGTTACCACAGCTATCTGTTAATGTCCATGTTCTGGTGATTACGAATGATCCTTCGCAAGTTCC
>NZ_JBSHNT010000031.1:0-282 GCF_053601615.1 Pontimicrobium sp. MEBiC06410 | reverse complement strand
GAAGAATTTAATCTAGAAGAGGCCAACGCACAAATACTAAATGGACAAACAGGCATCACCCTAAGCTATTACCTAACCCAAGCCGATGCCGATGCCGCAGTTAACCCATTACCAACACTATACACCAATGTTGTTAATGCTCAAACCATCTATGTAAGAGCCTCAATAGACCTTACAAGTTGTTACGACACCATCACCCTAGACCTAAGAGTCAACCCATTACCATCACCAGTAGCCACACCCGTAGCCTACCAAGAATGTGATGACGATAACGATGGCTTT
>NZ_JBSHNT010000030.1:0-650 GCF_053601615.1 Pontimicrobium sp. MEBiC06410 | reverse complement strand
GCTAACTTTGCTAATGCATGAGGCTTTAACTTAAAGTTTTCTGATAAATCAAAGACATAACCTGCTGCTGCAAAGAAATGCTCTCTCTCAGACCCTATTTTTGTTCCATTTAAGTCTAAATGCACACCATTTAATATATTTGGCATAGAGGCAGATATATAATACTTATTAGGTTTATAGAAATAAACTCCTGCTCCTACATTTGGTGTTAACTCATCTACATTTTCTGAAAAGAATACATCTCCAGAATCTATTAAGTCTAAGTTTACTAAACCAATGTTATGAAATGTAGCTCCTGCTTTTAAACCAAAAGCTAGTTTTGTGCCCCCTAATGGTAATGTATAAGAGAAATCTACATAGGCATTGGTTTCGTTTACTGGCCCTATTTCGTCATTTATTAACGAGAACCCTAGCCCTACACGGTTACCTATTGGTGAATGTATAGAAAGTGTTCCTGTACTTGGAGCGCCTTCTAAACCTACCCATTGGCTTCTGTAAAGAGCGCCAATAGATACGGTTTCTGTAGACCCTGCATAGGCAGGGTTTATTACATTCATATTATACATATACTGCGTATACTGCGGGTCTTGTTGTGCATATAATTGATAGCCTAACAAGAATATGAAAATGGTATATATTAGTTTTTTCAT
>NZ_JBSHNT010000029.1:0-338 GCF_053601615.1 Pontimicrobium sp. MEBiC06410 | reverse complement strand
GCAATAGACACGGGCTTAACTGTGGCCGATGGCTATACCTTTACCTGGTACTTAGAAGGCGTAGAACAACCACAATACGCAAACCAATCTAGTATTACCCCAACAGAAGGCGGGAACTACTCGGTAGTGGTTACTAGTGCTTTAGGCTGTTCTACTATAGTAGGCGACCCAAATACGGTAACCTTTGTAGAAGTAAGCGAGCCACCAGTGGTTACCGCAGAGATAACCACATTAGCTTTTGCAGACCAACACGATATTGCAGTAACGGCGACAACAACAGCAAGTACAGCGATCTCAGTATACGAGTTTAGTATCGATGGTGGTGCGTGGGAAGCCAA
>NZ_JBSHNT010000028.1:0-309 GCF_053601615.1 Pontimicrobium sp. MEBiC06410 | reverse complement strand
GTGTCCGATAATATCGCACCAACATTTACTGCACCTGCAGATATCGAAATATTTACAGATGCATCATGTAACTACGATGCTGGAGTAAACATTACAGGAGATGTTACTGATGAAAATGACAACTGTTCTGCAACACTAGATGCGACCTACACAGACACTGTAGTCGCAGGAACTTGCGAAGGATCATTCGTAATCACCAGAACATGGACATTAACAGATAGCTGTGGTAACACTGCGCCAGAACAAACGCAAACCATTACCGTTTCCGATAATATCGCACCAACATTTACTGCACCGGCAGATATCGAA
>NZ_JBSHNT010000027.1:0-3020 GCF_053601615.1 Pontimicrobium sp. MEBiC06410 | reverse complement strand
GCGGCATCGGCATCGGCTTGGGTTAGGTAATAGCTTAGGGTGATGCCTGTTTGTCCATTTAGTATTTGTGCGTTGGCCTCTTCTAGATTAAATTCTTCGACTTCATCGCCTGGGTTATTAACATCACAGAGTTCTAGTGGGCTTGGTTGTACGAGTACGGGTAATGGGTTGACGATAAGTTCTAGTGGGCGTACTGTTGCACAGCTATTGGTGTTGTCTTCTACTCGTATCCATATGGTTTGGGTATTGGCTATAGTGTTGACAAAGGCATTTGGCGTTGCTATAGGGTTGGTCCCGGCATTGGCATTGGCTTCTGTGATATAGTAGGTTACGATGTATTGTGCGGGGTCTAAATCGTTGGATGGGTCTGTGTCTAATTGGTTTAGTACTTCTGGCTCTTTTTCGGTTAAATCGAAACTGGCAAAGCCATCGGCATCATCGTCACAGACTTCTAATGGGGTAGGGTCTGTTATTTGTGGGGTTGGGTTGACGATAAGTTGTAGTTCTACAAAGCTTGCACAGTCTGTTGCGATGGTTGAGCTTTCTATTCGTACATAGATGGTTTGCATGTTAACCACAATGTTATTGTAAATGCCTGTAATGGCATTAATGTTGTTTTCTGCATCGGCCATGGTTTCATGGTAAGTGATGACTAACCCTGCTGTTACTCCACAGGCCACTTCGTTATCGGCTTGGGTTAAATCGAATTCTCCAAAACCATCGCTATCTGGGTCGCAGTATTCTAATGGTGTTGGGGTGCAGGTTGCTGGGGCTTGTTGAACGACTAGGTCTAATGTTGTGGTACCATAACAGCCAGTATTAATATTTTCAACACGTGCAAAGATTTGTTGCATGTTTGCTGTTGTATTGGTGTATGGTGATATTAATGGGTTTGCGTCGTTATCTGCATCGGCTTGTGTTAAGTGATAACTTACTGTATATTCTGGGTTGTTTCCTGAGATTTCTGCATCTTTTACGGTTAAATCAAAGTCATTAAAGCCATCGATGGTATCGTCATCACAAATTTCTAATGGTGTTGGATCGACTACTGTTGGGTTGATATTTATTGTAAAATCGAAATTAATATTTGAGATAAAACAGCCTGTTGTATTATTTTCTACTCTAACGTATAGGGTTTGTGGGTTAGTAATGTTGTTATATGGGCTGGTTAATGGGTCTACATTATTGTCTGCATTGGCTTGTGTTTCGTAATAATTAATAGTAAAATCGGCTGCATTTTGTGTACCTAGTACTTGTGCGTTAAATTGTGTAAGGTCTATAACGGCACTGTCTGCGGTATCACTACAAATAACAACATCGTCTACGGTATTAATTTCTGGTATAGGGTCTACAACGATATCCATATTGGCAATACCAAAGCATTCGTTATTGTTTTCTACACGAATAAAAATGGTTTGTACAAATGGTGTGGTATTGGTATAGTTATCTGGTAATTCGTTAATTTCTAATTGTGCATCATTAGCTGTGGCGTAATAGTCTACATTTAGTCCTGCGGGTAGTACGGCTAATATGGCTGCATCTGCATCTGATAGTGTAAATTCTGCAAAGCCATCGTAATCATCATCACAGGTTCTTAATCCTGCGTTTCCTATATCGGTTGCTGTAACATCTAGAACGTACTCTGAGGTACGAAAACAGCCTGTTGTTGCATTTTCTACTCTTACATAGATTGTTTGTGGGTTGACTGTATTTGTAAATGGAAAGGGATTGACTGCATTAGTGCTATTTTGTGCATCGGCTAGTGTTAAATGGTGGGTATAGTTAAATCCTGTTGTGTCTCCACTTACCATAACATTTTCATTGGCTTCATTTAAGTTATATTGTGTAAATCCATCTGGTGTGCCGTCTTCATCACATTGTACTAGTGTTGCATTTTGTACTTCTGGCAACGGGTTAACGTCTAATGTTAGTGTTGATGTTGCATAGCATTGGGTGTTGTCTACGTTTTCTATTCGTATAATTAGGTCTTGTGTGTTTGCTGTTGTATTGGTATATAATAGTGGTAATGGCGAGGCATTAGCGTCTGCATCGGCTTGGTTTAAATGGTAAGTTACGGCATATTGCGCTGCGGTTTGCGTACCTAATACTAATGGGGTTTGTGTGTTTAAATCGAATGAAACGAAGCCATTGGTATCATCTCCATCTGCTGTATTGTCACATACGCCATAGGTTAATGTTGGGGTTGTTGGCGAATCGAACACATCTATAATAAAGTTGTTGGTTGCATAGCAAGCTGTGTTATCATTATTTTCTATGCGTATGAATAGTGTTTCTGCTTGGTAAGCGGTTTGGTTGGTGTAAGGGCTTACTAGGGCATTAGCGTTATTATCTGCATCGGCTAATGAAGAGTGATAGGTTACTGTAAATCCTGCTGCTGGTTGTGTGCCTAATACTGTTGGGGTTAAGGCTGTTAAATCGAAGGCCCATAGTCCATCATTATTGTCATCACAGATTAATTGATCTGCTACGGCATTGGCTGTTGGGGTATCAAATACATCTATGTCGAATGTTGTTGTTGCAAAGCATAGTGGATTGTCATTGTTTTCTACTCTTATTACTATTGTTTCTGCTTGGTAAGCGGTTTGATTGGTATATGGACTTGTTAAGGCATTGGTATCATTATCGGCATCGGCTTGATTGGAGTGATAGCTTACTGTATAGTCTGTTGCGGCTTGCGTACCTAATGCTGTGGCATCTAGTGTTGCAAAATCGAAGGCCCACAGTCCATCGTTATTGTCATCACAGATTAATTGATTGGTTACTACATTTGCCGTTGGTTCATCGAAAACGTCTATAACAAAGCTTGTGGTTTCATAGCAGGCTGTATTGTTATTGTTTTCTATTCTTACTACTATTGTTTCTGCGGTATAGGCTACTTGATTGGTGTACGGACTTGTTAAGGCATTGGCATCATTATCGGCATCGGCTTGATTGGCATGAAATGTAATGGTGACGTCTCCTGCTGTTTGACTGCCTAATACCGTAGCTTCTATGGCTGA
>NZ_JBSHNT010000026.1:0-204 GCF_053601615.1 Pontimicrobium sp. MEBiC06410 | reverse complement strand
AACAGCACTAGTTGCAGTAATTGTAATATCCGTTCCAGCAGGAACACCAGTAATAGAGTTCCCAGTAACAGTTCCTGCAGAGGTCGTAATAACAGCAGAAGCAGGAGAAATGCTAAAAGAAACATCGTAAGTTAATAAGTTAGCAGCACAAGTAGTTGCAGTAAAGTTAAGTACAGGTGTTTGATTAATAGTAATAGTAGCAGT
>NZ_JBSHNT010000025.1:0-316 GCF_053601615.1 Pontimicrobium sp. MEBiC06410 | reverse complement strand
CTCAATATCTGCAGGTGCAGTAAATGTTGGTGCGATATTATCAGACACCGTGATGGTTTGTATTTGTTCTGGCGCAGTGTTACCACAGCTATCTGTTAATGTCCATGTTCTGGTGATTACGAATGATCCTTCGCAAGTTCCTGCGACTACAGCGTCTGTGTAGGTCGCGTTTAGCGTTGTAGAACAGTTATCTGCTTCGTCTGTAACATCTCCTGTAATGTTTACTCCAGCATCGTAATTACATGATGCATCTGTAAATATTTCGATATTTGCAGGTGCAGTAAATGTTGGTGCGATATTATCAGACACCGTGATG
>NZ_JBSHNT010000024.1:0-294 GCF_053601615.1 Pontimicrobium sp. MEBiC06410 | reverse complement strand
ATGTATTGTGTAGGGTCTAAATCGTTAGATGGGTCTGTGTCTAATTGGTTTAGTATTTCTGGCTCTTTTTCGGTTAAATCGAAACTGGCAAAGCCATCGGCATCATCGTCGCAGACTTCTAATGGGGTGGGGGCTGTTATTCGCGGGGCGGGCTTGACGATAAGTTGTAGTTCTACAAAGCTTGCACAGTCTGTTGCGATAGTTGAGCTTTCTATTCGTACATAAATGGTTTGCATGTTAACCACAATGTTATTGTAAATGCCAGTGATGGCATTAATGTTGTTTTCTGCATCG
>NZ_JBSHNT010000023.1:0-598 GCF_053601615.1 Pontimicrobium sp. MEBiC06410 | reverse complement strand
TGATGCCGATGGCTTTGCCAGTTTCGATTTAACCGAAAAAGAGCCAGAAATACTAAACCAATTAGACACAGACCCATCTAACGATTTAGACCCTACACAATACATCGTAACCTACTATATCACAGAAGCCAATGCCAATGCAGGGACCAACCCTATAGCAACGCCAAATGCCTTTGTCAACACTATAGCCAATACCCAAACTCTATGGATACGAGTAGAAGACAATACCAATAGCTGTGCAACAGTACGCCCACTAGAACTCATAGTCAACCCATTACCCGTACTCGTACAACCAAGTCCACTAGAACTCTGTGATGTTAACAATCCAGGCGATGAAGTCGAAGAATTTAATCTAGAAGAGGCCAACGCACAAATACTAAATGGGCAAACAGGCATCACCCTAAGCTATTACCTAACCCAAGCCGATGCCGATGCCGCAGTTAACCCATTACCAACATTATACACCAATGTTGTTAATGCCCAAACCATCTATGTAAGAGCCTCAATAGACCTTACAGGTTGTTACGACACCATCACCCTAGACCTAAGAGTCAACCCATTACCATCACCAGTAGCCACACCAGTAGCCTACCAAGAA
>NZ_JBSHNT010000022.1:0-235 GCF_053601615.1 Pontimicrobium sp. MEBiC06410 | reverse complement strand
GCTATTGGTGTTGTCTTCTACTCGTATCCATATGGTTTGGGTATTGGCTATAGTGTTGACAAAGGCATTTGGCGTTGCTATAGGGTTGGTCCCGGCATTGGCATTGGCTTCTGTGATATAGTAGGTTACGATGTATTGTGTAGGGTCTAAATCGTTAGATGGGTCTGTGTCTAATTGGTTTAGTATTTCTGGCTCTTTTTCGGTTAAATCGAAACTGGCAAAGCCATCGGCATCA
>NZ_JBSHNT010000021.1:0-339 GCF_053601615.1 Pontimicrobium sp. MEBiC06410 | reverse complement strand
AAACCCAGAAGTATTAGATGGGCAAGACCCAGCCAACTATATCGTAAGCTATTACTTAACACAAGCCGATGCAGATGCAGGCATTAACCCATTACCAATACCCTATACCAATGTCACCAACCCACAAATTATTTATGTACGCGTAGACAATAATACTATGGTAGATGATGGTACAGGAACAGGAACAATGGTCGATAGCTCAGACTGTTACGCTACCGCAGAACTAACGTTGCAAGTCAACCCAATGCCATCGTTTAATTTAGAAGACAATTACCTATTATGTATCAACACCAATGGTACAGAAGTCATTAACACGCCAGCAATAGACACGGGCTTAAC
>NZ_JBSHNT010000020.1:0-468 GCF_053601615.1 Pontimicrobium sp. MEBiC06410 | reverse complement strand
TTCATCTATGGCATCATCCGTGATTGGAATCACTACATCGACACTCGTGCTTCCTGCTGGAATGGTTACGGTTGTTGTCGTGACTGTGTAATCGCTTGTCCCTGCTGTGCCTGTTGTCGTGACAATATCTACTACAACGTCTGTTGCGCTTACGGTATCGATGCTTACTGGAACGGTTACTGTGCCAGCGCCTTCGTTGACTGTTGCATCAGCTATTGTTACTGTTGGCGCATTGTCGTTATCGGTGATCGTTACTGTTCCGCTTGGGTCCGTGTTTGCTGTGTTTCCGCTGGTTACTGTGCCATCGACGGTAAAGGTTTCATCGGTTTCATCTATGGCATCATCCGTGATTGGAATCACTACATCGACACTCGTGCTTCCTGCTGGAATGGTTACGGTTGTTGTCGTGACTGTGTAATCGCTTGTCCCTGCTGTGCCTGTTGTCGTGACAATATCTACTACAACGTC
>NZ_JBSHNT010000019.1:0-371 GCF_053601615.1 Pontimicrobium sp. MEBiC06410 | reverse complement strand
AAATCAAACGACACGCTGTCATTGGTTGGGTCACCATCAAATTCCATATTATCATCACATAACTGGTATAGTATAGGTTCCATATCGCTATTGGCCAGTGCGTCTTCGTGTACTTGTAAATCGAAGGTTAAGGCTGTTGTTAAACATCCGGTTACGGTATTGGTAATGTTGACATAGATGGTTTGTGGGTTGCTGGTATTGGTGTATAGCCCGCCTGGGGTTAAATCATTCATTCCTGCATCGGCCTCGGCTTGTGTTTCATGGTAGGTTACCGTGAAAATTGCGGGGTCTTGTCCGTTTAATATGGCAGGGGTCATGGTTGTAAAGTCAAAGCTTTCGTATACGCCATCGGTGTTTAACTCACAGTGGGT
>NZ_JBSHNT010000018.1:0-201 GCF_053601615.1 Pontimicrobium sp. MEBiC06410 | reverse complement strand
TAACAGTATAATCGAAGGTACTAGTAGTTGCACCAACAGCTGGTGTAAAAGTACCCGCGGCAGCATTAAAAGTACCACCAGATCCAGAAGTTTGCGACCAAGTACCACCAGCATCTTCACCAGCGATTAAACTAAATAAATCTATAGTTGTAGAACTGTCGTCACAGATAGTAATGCCTCCATCTGTACCAGCATTAGCAG
>NZ_JBSHNT010000017.1:0-2261 GCF_053601615.1 Pontimicrobium sp. MEBiC06410 | reverse complement strand
TTCTGCGGTATAGGCTACTTGATTGGTGTACGGACTTGTTAAGGCATTGGCATCATTATCGGCATCGGCTTGATTGGCATGAAATGTAATGGTGACGTCTCCTGCTGTTTGACTGCCTAATACCGTAGCTTCTATGGCTGACAAATCAAAAGCCCACAGACCATCATTGTTGTCATCACAGATTAATTGATCTGGAACTGCATTGGCTGTTGGGACTTCATTAAACTCCACTTCAATAGAATCACTTACTACACAGCTTGCTGAAAAATTAACATCTACAGAATATGTTCCTGCTTCCGTTACACCTATTGTTGGCCCTGTTTCTCCTGTAATTTCTACACCGTTAAAAAACCATGTATGATCTACACTTGCATCTGCTTGAGTATTTAATGTTAACGTCTCTCCTAAACATACTGAAGTACCTGCTGCTATTGTAATATCATCTCCTAAATCTCCTCCTAAATTAAAACTTCCTCCCTCTAAAAATATAGCTGAATCTAATTGACTATCACCTTGGTCTGCTACCACTAATTTTATTTCATATGCCGTATTTGCTACAACATTAGATGATGCTGTAAGAACTACAGTTCTTCCATTATAATTTGAATCTCCAACATTATATCCTTCAAAAAAAGCTGCATTAGCAGGACATACAGTAGACCCATTGATGTTAGTTACACTTACAGGAGTAACACCATCTGGTAGCACGGCCAAATTGGTATAAGCTGTAGTCCCCACTTCTCTTAACAAAAAAGCAAAACTATCAGCGAAATTACACTCTGTATTTCCATCATATTCTTCTGAAGTCATTAAGAACCTAAAACTTATATTATTTCCTGTTGGCACAAAATTAAATTTAATAAATGTGGCATCTTGCGTATTTGTTTGCCCTAGTGCCGCTTCTAAATCGGCATCTCCTGCCTGACCATTAGTATTATTTATTACTGTTGCATTTACAGTATTACCAGCATCAAAAGCTCGCCCTGTAGTTAATATAACTCCTTGCTCAAAAGGGAAACCTACATTAGCACCTCTTTTAAAGTAACCATAACTTTTTGTAGTTAAATCTCCTGGAGCTCCATTAACTTGAAAAGAAAAGTTATCTGCAGCTGCACATCCTCCAGAAATTAAAACATCAGAAATTAACTGCTCTGGTCCTAAACTTGACTCTGCATCAGTTGCATCATTTATAGATATAATTTGTGCTTGAGTTGCAAACACGAAAACGAATAAAATAAGGGATAGGGTAATTTTTTTCATATTTTTTTGGTAATAGGGATAAGTCATCATCTACGATTATATAACAACTATCTATAATAAAACCCTACATTAGTTTTTTTTAATGAAAAAACATGGCAATTACTTAAAAACTAATCCCATTTGAAACCATTGTTTTTCATAGATATAAATTTTTAAATCTAAAGTTTAAAAACAAAAAAGGTCTAAGCAATAGCTTAGACCTTTTTAAATTAAATATTTAAAATTGTTTATTATCGTTTCAACGCAAAATGGGCCTTAAACGTTTTCACTTCATTAGTGCTCGGTTCTCTGTACTGTACCGCAAACCAATACGTACTATTAGGCATAGGGTTGCCATTATAGGTACCATTCCATCCACTTCCAGAAGGACTTAGTTGTTTTAATAGCTTGCCATAGCGGTCAAAGATATAAATAATAGCATCCGGTTGTCCAGCTAAGCCATAGATGTTCCACGTATCGTGGTACCCATCCCCATTAGGTGTAAAGTAATGTGGGTAGTCCATAACAGTAATGGTTATGGTAGTTTCCCCACAGCCTATAGCGTCTCTTACTGTAATAGTATGTTCTCCTGCTTCTACATTGCTAAAGGTATACATTCCATCGTTTGGTGTATTGGCTTCCCACGCACCACCATCGATACTAAACTCGTATACTGAGATCGCTGTACTTGCCGTTGTTGTCGCCGTTACTGCAATATCGTGTTGATCTGCAAAAGCTAATGTGGTAATCTCTGCGGTAACCACAGGTGGCTCACTTACTTCTACAAAGGTTACCGTATTTGGGTCGCCTACTATAGTAGAACAGCCTAAAGCACTAGTAACCACTACCGAGTAGTTCCCGCCTTCTGTTGGGGTAATACTTGATTGGTTTGCGTATTGTGGTTGTTCTACGCCTTCTAAGTACCAGGTAAAGGTATAGCCATCGGCCACAGTTAAGCCCGTGTCTATTGCTGGCGTGTTAATGACTTCTGTACCATTGGTGTTGATACATAATAGGTAATT
>NZ_JBSHNT010000016.1:0-1848 GCF_053601615.1 Pontimicrobium sp. MEBiC06410 | reverse complement strand
AGTGCTGTTAATGGATCGTGTCAAGACACCTTAATGGTTACTGCGCCTAATTGTGCTTGTCCTTTTATCGATACGCCTACTAATCCTAACAATCCTAGTATTTGTTTTGGGGCAACTACACCTGCTTTAAGTGTTGTACTGTCTGGCCCTCCTGCTTTAGGGGATGCTGTTAATTGGTATACAAACGCTACTGGAGGTACTGCTTTAGCTTCTGGACTTAATTATACACCTACCGATACAGCTATTGGGGTTTACACTTACTATGCGGAAGCTGAAGAAACTGTCTCTGGTTGCGTGAGTTCTAGAACTCCAGTTACATTAACAATAATTGGTATTCCTACGCCAGATGCACCTGCCAATGTGCAGTCCTGCGATAACTATACTCTACCTGCTTTAACTGTTGGTAACTATTTTGATGGTACTAATGGAACTGGCAATGCATATACTGCTGGAGATATCATAAACACAACAACAACGCTTTATGTATATGCGGAAACTGGAACAACTCCTAATAATTGTTTTGCTGAAAATAGCTTTACTATTACAATAGATACGACGCCTACTCCTGATGCGCCTGCCAATGTGCAGTCCTGCGATAGCTATACTCTACCTGCTTTAACTATTGGTAACTATTTTGATGGTACTAATGGAACTGGTAATGCGTATGCTGCTGGAGACATCATAAATACAACAACAACGCTTTATGTATATGCAGAAACTGGGACTACTCCTAATAATTGTTTTACCGAAAATAGCTTTACTATTACCATTAACATTTCTCCTACAGCTTTTCCTATTGCTGATATGGAACAATGTGATGACGATTTAAATGGATTTGAATTTTTTGATTTAACGTCAAATGACTCTACAACAATTAATGGACAAACCAATGCAGTAGCAACTTATTATACTAATATGTTAGATGCTCAAGCAGGTACTTCTCCTATTATTACTGCTAATGCATATCAAAACACAACTAATCCAGAAACCATATATGTAAGAGTTGAAAATACTTTAACTGGTTGTTATGGTATTAATTCATTTAATCTAATATTAAATAGCACAGGAGCTACAACTCCTACTCCGCTGGTACATTGTGACCCAGATAGTGATGGCTTTGGAGTTTTCAATTTAACTGATGCCGATACAGAAATAGCAACTGGAGCTACAGTAAACATAACATACCATGAAACCCCTGCGGATGCTAATAATAATATAAATGCATTAGTAAGTCCATATAACAATATAGTAGCAAATAATCAAACAATCTATGTTCGTGTTGAAGACTTTGTTACAGGATGTTTTAATATGATTTTACTAGAGTTAATCGTCAACCCCACCCCACAAATAACAGACCCCACCCCATTAGAAGTCTGTGACGATGATGCCGATGGCTTTGCCAGTTTCGATTTAACCGAAAAAGAGCCAGAAATACTAAACCAATTAGACACAGACCCATCCAACGATTTAGACCCCGCGCAATACATCGTAACCTACTATATCACAGAAGCCAATGCCAATGCCGGGACCAACCCTATAGCAACGCCAAATGCCTTTGTCAACACTATAGCCAATACCCAAACTCTATGGATACGAGTAGAAGACAACACCAATAGCTGTGCAACAGTACGCCCACTAGAACTCATAGTCAACCCATTACCCGTACTCGTACAACCAAGCCCACTAGAACTCTGTGATGTTAACAATCCAGGCGATGAAGTCGAAGAATTTAATCTAGAAGAGGCCAACGCACAAATACTAAATGGACAAACAGGCATCACCCTAAGCTATTACCTAACCCAAGCCGATGCCGATGCCGCAGTTAACCCATTACCAACACTATACACC
>NZ_JBSHNT010000015.1:0-393 GCF_053601615.1 Pontimicrobium sp. MEBiC06410 | reverse complement strand
AATTATTAGGAGTAGTCCCAGTTTCTGCATATACATAAAGCGTTGTTGTTGTATTTATGATGTCTCCAGCAGCATACGCATTACCAGTTCCATTAGTACCATCAAAATAGTTACCAATAGTTAAAGCAGGTAGAGTATAGTTATCGCAGGATTGCACATTGGCAGGCGCATCAGGAGTAGGCGTCGTATCTATTGTAATAGTAAAGCTATTTTCAGCAAAACAATTATTAGGAGTTGTTCCAGTTTCTGCAGATACATAAAGCGTTGTTGTTGTGTTTATGATGTCTCCAGCAGCATACGCATTACCAGTTCCATTAGTACCATCAAAATAGTTACCAATAGTTAAAGCAGGTAGAGTATAGCTATCGCAGGACTGCACATTGGCAGGCGCAT
>NZ_JBSHNT010000014.1:0-1394 GCF_053601615.1 Pontimicrobium sp. MEBiC06410 | reverse complement strand
TGTCCCGTCCTAAAATAGCGATACACTAAAATCTTAGTGTAATGAAAACATCAGAAAACAATGGGTACACCAAGCGCACCCAAAAAGATTACTCGCTCTCTTTTAAACTTCAAATAGTTGAAGAAGTAGAGCAAGGTCATTTGACAAAATCACAAGCCAAGGTGAAATATGGTATTCAAGGTGATTCTACTGTTACAAAATGGTTGCAAAAATATGGTACCTTTGATTGGGAAAACCAAGCTCCCAAAACAATGTCAAAAACCCCTGAGCAAAAAATATTAGAACTCGAAGCCAAAGTTAAACTTTTGGAGAAGCAGAAAGCAAGAGCAGAACATCTAGCCGAACGAGCAGATAAAAAAGTTATTATTTTTGATATGCTTGTTGATATGGCAGAAAAAGAATATGACATCCAAATCAGAAAAAATTACACACCCGAGTTATCGACCTCTTTAAAGAAGAGTACAAAGAAACGTTAGTTTCTACCTGTGATTTACTCGAGCTAAATAGACAGGTCTATTATAGAGCTATCAAGTCAAGAAAACATAAACAATATATTGTTCATAAGGTTATAGCATTGATGCGTAATATCCGTAATAGCATGCCTAAGCTTGGTACTAGAAAGCTCTATTATATACTTAAAAAAGAATTATTGATTTTAAAGGTAGGAAGAGATAAACTTTTTAGAATATTGAGAGCTAACCGTATGCTTATAAAGCCTAAGAGAAGTTACCATATTACAACAGACTCTCACCATCGTTTTAGAAAACATAAAAATCTAGTATGCAATCTAGAGATAGAAAAACCAGAAACAATATGGGTTAGCGATATTACTTATGTAGGAACTAGAAGCACCCCTTCTTATCTGGCCTTAATTACTGATGCTTATTCTAAAAAAATAGTAGGTTACAATCTTTCTAATAGTTTAAGTGTAGAAGGTTCTTTACAAGCGCTCTCTATGGCATTATCTAATAGAATGTATAAAAATCAACCTTTGATACACCACTCTGATAGAGGTTTACAATATTGCTCCAATGAGTATCAAAAATTACTAAAAGATAATGATATCAGGTCAAGTATGACTGAAAAATATGACCCTTATGAAAATGCAATTGCAGAACGTGTTAATGGTATATTAAAACAAGAATTTAATGTCACTAGTGCTATTAAAGATATAGAGCTAAAGAAAGCTCTCGTTAAAAATACTATCCATATTTATAATAACCTAAGACCTCATTTATCTAATCATATGTTAACTCCAATACAAATGCACAAACAAAATAAACTTAAAAGAAAACAATACAAATCAAAAAAGCTGAACAATCATAGGATTGTTCAGCTTTAAATAATAAATTTAATCCTTTATTAATCTGTATCGATTATTTAGGACTAGACAT
>NZ_JBSHNT010000013.1:0-719 GCF_053601615.1 Pontimicrobium sp. MEBiC06410 | reverse complement strand
TATGCCTCAACCTCACACTGTTTTGATTTATCCATATACGAGATGTTCTACACCCTATCCGTAGGGAAAACCATCCGCGTGTTAAACAATGCCTTAGACATCTCCAAACACCTAGACAACGATAAAGACGTTGTTATAAATACAGTTCCATCCAGTATACGAACCTTACTAGATGAAGGCGTAGACTTAAGCCCAGTTAGTATCATAAACCTAGCAGGAGAGCCATTTCCATTAGAAATAGCACAACAATTACAACGCACAAGAGCAGAAGTCCGTAACCTGTACGGTCCATCCGAAGACACCACATACAGCACCCATTATAAACTAAATAAAAGCAAAACCTATAACACAAGCATCCCAATAGGGCGTCCAATAGCCAATACCCAAGCCTATATACTAGACAAGGAGCACCAATTAGTACTATTAGGCGCAATCGGTACCCTTTACCTCTCAGGCGAAGGCATCACACAAGGCTATTTAAACAAGCCAGAAATAACGGCAGCACGTTACGTGCCTAACCCTTACAAAGAAGGCAGTACAATGTACAACACAGGCGATTTAGCCAGATGGTTATCAGACGGCACAATAGAATACCTAGGCAGAGAAGACGACCAAGTTAAAGTCCGCGGCTATAGAATAGAATTAGGTGAGATAGAGACCGCATTAAACAACCAAGCAAACATAAAAGAAGCTGTAGTTATAGCCAAAGCACACTTAGG
>NZ_JBSHNT010000012.1:0-282 GCF_053601615.1 Pontimicrobium sp. MEBiC06410 | reverse complement strand
AACAGCACTAGTTGCAGTAATTGTAATATCCGTTCCAGCAGGAACACCAGTAATAGAGTTCCCAGTAACAGTTCCTGCAGAGGTCGTAATAACAGCAGAAGCAGGAGAAATGCTAAAAGAAACATCGTAAGTTAATAAGTTGGCAGCACAAGTAGTTGCAGTAAAGTTAAGTACAGGTGTTTGATTAATAGTAATAGTAGCAGTACTAACATCGTTAGGACAAGGATTTGTTCCAATAACAGTATAATCGAAGGTACTAGTAGTTGCACCAACAGCTGGTGT
>NZ_JBSHNT010000011.1:0-265 GCF_053601615.1 Pontimicrobium sp. MEBiC06410 | reverse complement strand
CTGCTAATGCTGGTACAGATGGAGGCATTACTATCTGTGACGACAGTTCTACAACTATAGATTTATTTAGTTTAATCGCTGGTGAAGATGCTGGTGGTACTTGGTCGCAAACTTCTGGATCTGGTGGTACTTTTAATGCTGTAGCTGGTACTTTTACACCAGCTGTTGGTGCAACTACTAGTACCTTCGATTATACTGTTATTGGAACAAATCCTTGTCCTAACGATGTTAGTACTGCTACTATTACTATTAATCAAACACCTGT
>NZ_JBSHNT010000010.1:0-302 GCF_053601615.1 Pontimicrobium sp. MEBiC06410 | reverse complement strand
GTTGTCGCGGTTACTGTAATATCATGTTGGTCTGCAAAGGCTAATGTGGTAATCTCTGCGGTAACCACTGGTGGCTCACTTACTTCTACAAAGGTTACTGTATTTGGGTCGCCTACTATGGTAGAACAGCCTAAGGCACTGGTAACCACTACCGAGTAGTTTCCGCCTTCTGTTGGGGTAATACTTGATTGGTTTGCGTATTGTGGTTGTTCTACGCCTTCTAAGTACCAGGTAAAGGTATAGCCATCGGCCACAGTTAAGCCCGTGTCTATTGCTGGCGTGTTAATGACTTCTGTACCATT
>NZ_JBSHNT010000009.1:0-227 GCF_053601615.1 Pontimicrobium sp. MEBiC06410 | reverse complement strand
TTGGTGTTCCGTCTCCATCACAGTCTGTTAATGGATCCGAAATACATATATCATTATCAATAATCGTTACTGTTCCGCTTGGGTCTGTGTTTGCTGTGTTTCCGCTGGTTACTGTGCCATCGACGGTAAAGGTTTCATCGGCTTCATCTATGGCATCATCCGTGATTGGAATCACTACATCGACACTCGTGCTTCCTGCTGGAATGGTCACGGTTGTTGTCGTGACT
>NZ_JBSHNT010000008.1:0-226 GCF_053601615.1 Pontimicrobium sp. MEBiC06410 | reverse complement strand
TTGGTGTTCCGTCTCCATCACAGTCTGTTAATGGATCCGAAATACATATATCATTATCAATAATCGTTACTGTTCCGCTTGGGTCTGTGTTTGCTGTGTTTCCGCTGGTTACTGTGCCATCGACGGTAAAGGTTTCATCGGTTTCATCTATGGCATCATCCGTGATTGGAATCACTACATCGACACTCGTGCTTCCTGCTGGAATGGTTACGGTTGTTGTCGTGAC
>NZ_JBSHNT010000007.1:0-292 GCF_053601615.1 Pontimicrobium sp. MEBiC06410 | reverse complement strand
AGCATCCCCTAAAGCAGGAGGGCCAGATAGTACAACACTTAAAGCAGGTGTAGTTGCCCCAAAACAAATACTAGGATTGTTAGGATTAGTAGGCGTATCGATAAAAGGACAAGCACAATTAGGCGCAGTAACCATTAAGGTATCTTGACATGATCCATTAACAGCACTAGTTGCAGTAATTGTAATATCCGTTCCAGCAGGAACACCAGTAATAGAGTTCCCAGTAACAGTTCCTGCAGAGGTCGTAATAACAGCAGAAGCAGGAGAAATGCTAAAAGAAACATCGTAAGTT
>NZ_JBSHNT010000006.1:0-324 GCF_053601615.1 Pontimicrobium sp. MEBiC06410 | reverse complement strand
GCAGAAGCAGGAGAAATGCTAAAAGAAACATCGTAAGTTAATAAGTTAGCAGCACAAGTAGTTGCAGTAAAGTTAAGTACAGGTGTTTGATTAATAGTAATAGTAGCAGTACTAACATCGTTAGGACAAGGATTTGTTCCTGTAACAGTATAATCGAAAGTACTAGTAGTTGCACCAACAGCTGGTGTAAAAGTACCAGCTACAGCATTAAAAGTACCACCAGATCCAGAAGTTTGCGACCAAGTACCGCCAGTATCTTCACCAGCGATTAAACTAAATAAATCTATAGTTGTTGTACTACTATCGCAAATGGTTGTATTACCC
>NZ_JBSHNT010000005.1:0-6970 GCF_053601615.1 Pontimicrobium sp. MEBiC06410 | reverse complement strand
TCTATGATTCAATTTAAATCCATAATATGAAGCTCTTAAATATGGCTGAAGAACTAATTAGTGGCAATGTTGCCACCAAATCATGTGAGTTGATGGCAATCAATATCCAAAATTAAAAAGGATAGTTTTCTATAATGTTTATCGGGTTTTTCGTATATTTAAGTGTAAATATAAACACATAAATATTTGAATAAAACAAACAAACAAATCCTATACATTGATATGGATAATGTATTGGTAGACTTCCGTTCTGCATTCCCTTTTTTAGACAATAGTATAAAAGAGAAATATAAAGATAACATGGATGACATTGAGGGGATTTTTTCTCTTATGAAGCCAATGAAGGGTGCAATTGAATCCTTTGAAATACTCTCAAAACATTTTGATGTATACATACTTTCCACTAGTCCTTGGGATAACCCAACCGCAGCATCTGAAAAAGTATCATGGGTAAAAAAATATTTACCTGAATTAGCCTATAAAAGATTGATTTTATCTCATAACAAACATTTGAACCATGGCGATTACATTATTGACGATAGGCTCGCAAATGGGGTTGACCGTTTTTCAGGCGAACATATCCATTTTGGACAAGAGAACTTCAAAGATTGGCATTCGGTCGTGAAGTATTTATTAATTAAAGAAAGAATCAATGAACCAGAGTTTGAAAAATAAGATTTTAGAAAAACAAATTTTTGAAGGACTTACAAATTTGAATACAGGTTGGGATGCTCCGACAATAGCATATTTCTCTGAAACTGATTTTAAAACTGTTCTAGAGAGAATTGAAAAAATGAATTTCGGAATTTACGGAATAGAACCATGGACTGAGGATAATCACTATTTTGATGTTAAGTTATTTGATGATTATTCAAACAATCCAAATGACCCATTGTGGTATAATAAAGCGTTTAATGAGTTTATAAAAACAGGTAAGGTGCTAAAGTATTCCGCAAGTTATTTTATACCTAAAGCAATAAAAATTACTTATAGATAATTTTAAGGTTTTTTATCAAAAACTAACAATTCAGAAGTGGTTAAATCAAAAGCAGTCGCTATACGTTTTAACATTGATATTTTCATCTCTTGCCTTCCCAATTCATATTTTCTCAAGTTTTGAGCATCAATTTCTGCTTTAAAAGCAATTTCTTCAATTGATAAACCTCTTTCTTTTCTCAAAGTTCTTAAGTGTTTCCCTAGTTCCATGCAAAACTCAGAAACATCATTTTTACGTTCTCTTTTGGTCATATTCAAATTTGAGAACAATTAGGTATAATCAACCAATTGTAAATAACAGGTTGCTTACAACCTTTTTTATTTTACATTTGTAAGAGAATTACAATCATTAAGGAAAACCGTAAAGCTTTCAGAAGCTTCTGAAATATCTTTAATGATTTTTAAATATTAATCAATCTAAATACAATGAAAAACACCCGAATTATTTTTTATTCAACCTTTTTAGCAACAAGTTTATTCTTTTCATCATGTTCTAGTGATGATTCTTCAGAACAAAGAACAGAACCTACTACTACACAATTAGACCTATTAAAAGGTGCATGGGAAGAAAGTAATGTTACCCATGATGGCGTTGACAGTGAAACACAAATTATTTGCAATAATGAAAGAGAACAATATGTCTTTAATGAAGATAACTCGTTCACAGAAAGGTACTTTGACGATTACTGTGATGAGAATTATGATAATGGCGAGTTTGTCTTATCTGAAACTTCATTAACATTGAATTTTTACGATTCATCAACAGATGTATATCAAATAGTAGAATTAAGTGATACGACATTAAAAATTAGTTTTGATGATGGTGGAGTATTAGTTGAAGAAACTTATGTTAAAATAAATTAGATAATTAAATAACTAAAAAAATAACTTTTACATTAATACATGAAAAAAATATTATTATCAGCAATTTTAGGGTTTATAGGTTTTATAGCTTGTGGGCAAGAGGAGATTAAATTTATTGGATTAAATTTAGAGGATAATGTTTATGCTAAAGAGTTTAAAACTATAGAAATACCAGACTTTAATTCTCCTATAAACGATTCACATTATCTAACAAAAGTCAACGATACTCTTTACTATCATCAACAAAAGGTTGATGACGAATTGAAAATTAACAAAATTAATGACATGATAGAAGGTTTAGGAAAAATAGAAAGGGGAGAGGTTGATAAAAAAGAAAAAAGAAGCATTCTTAAAAATACAGAGTTAACTATCAATGCCTTAAAAGAGGATATTTCGTCCAAGTTTAGAAGCATTAGCTTTAGTAAATACGATTATGATTATTCAAATGTAATTAACACCGCTAAATATGAGAAATCAAAATATGAGTTAGGTGTTAAAAGAAATAATGAATCCATTGAGGCGACAAAGAAAGAAGCTTTAAAAGTTTTAGATGTTGATTATATAAAATCCCATCCAACTATTGACAAAAAAGTAAAAACATTAGTACCTATTGAAGATTTCAACACAATAAAGGGATATTATATTCTAAATGGTTCTATATACATTTCAACACATAATGATTTCTCTAAAAAAATCTTTATAGGTAAAATACTGACAGGAAATGAAATTTACTACTTGTCTTCATCAGAGTATAAAACCATGTCTTGGTACAAAAATATAGAGGGGGAAGGCATAGATATTTATGGAAATATAAGTTCATATAAAATATATGATAGAAAAATGTTAACCATATTGGAAGAAGGTTCAAAAAATATGGAAGCTGAATTAGATTATTCTTCAAATAATCCAAATTTTATTTTAAAAAATGGTGAAAAAATTGAAATAACCCCTTTTGCATATTATTGTTTAAAAAACAAGGAATATAATTTTGTTGAAAAGGAAAAGAATATAAAAACAAAAATGAAAATCTATAAATCAGAGATGAGTAGTTTAATAGATAAGATAGCTCAGTATAGAAGTAAAACAAAAACTGCCTATGAGGCTACTAAGAAGGGGCAAGCTCTACGAAAAAAAATACAAGATTTGTATGACAATAACGATGATGGGCATTATCATTTCTTAAAAATGTTAGATACAGAAACAATAAAAGTAAATACAGAATTTAATGAAGTTCTCAGAGCTGCTGAACTACTCTTTGGATGGTAGCAAATTAATTAAATAATTACAATTGAAAAACCACTCAAATATTTGAGTGGTTTTTTTATGCCAAATTTTTCTTTATAAATGCATTTATTTCAGATTCAGTAAATCTTATAACATTCTGAATTTTAAAGTACTTAATTTTTTTTGACTTGACCCAAGAGTCTACAGTTCATAGAGAGACATTAAAATAATTAGCTAGTTCTTTTCTGGTATAAATCTTAGTATTCATAATTAATATTGTTTTAGTTTCTATAGTATTTATAGTTAGAACCTTATACAAATTATCGAGCATGCTCCATTCTAGTTCAAATATATTTAAATATAACTTTTCTTAACTAGTCTTTACATACTTAAACAAGTTTAAACTACTCCAAACCATACATATATTAAGCAATGTAATTAAGATGTAACACATCATTGATTAATTGGTTTATATGTAATATAACTATTTTCTAAAACTATTATGAAAAACAGGTCTCCGTGAAGAGTATTGATTATTTCTAAAATAACAAGTCGAAGGAGTATAATTAACTCCAAAATAAATAACATCATAAAAAACAATTATGCTTGAAACAAACAACAAAATAAAAGTTTCTGATATAGAGTCTATAAATAAGGAAATACTAACTGAAATATATAATTCACAAATTGTAAAAGGAGGTGAGTTTTTTGAGCTTGAAGAAACACTTTTAGGAAGCGAATTAACTAAAGAAGACCTAAAGTTAGCTTTAAATTTTTATTGTAATACGCCAATAACCACTTCTGATGAACTACAACAATATTCTAGTCTAAAGAAGGAAATGTGGGATGAATATAGATTAAGTGGTTCAAAATCTAAAGTATATAAAAACTTAAAAAAGAAATTTGAAGCATTAGATTTAAAACTCACTCCCATTGGTCGTCAAAAAGCAATGGAAGCCATTGCAAATAAAAAAGAAGTAACATACTTCTCTAATTTATATTCAAATGCTCCAGAGTATTTAAAGGTTGATGATATATTGGAGAGAATACAATCTGGTGAATACTCTCCATTGATTAACAATATTCGAGAATCCAAAAACAAAGAGGAGAAGAATGAGTTAAAAAAGAAGCTACCAGTAGTACTATTCAATGGTCTATTTTACAAGAGAACAGGAAGTAAAGTTATAAAATTTACAGATTATCTATGTCTTGATTTTGATGACTTCTCAACTTTCGAAGAAGTATCAAAAACAAAAGAACAATTAAAATCTGACCCTCATGTTTACTCTGTATTTGCATCACCAAAAGGATTAGGATTAAAAGTTCTTCTTAAAGTAAAAAGACAAGACTATAATGACCATATATGCCTATTTAATGGTGCTCAAGAATATTACTCTCATATACATGGATTTGATATTGCTTGTAAAGATATCACACGAGCAGCTTTTGTCTCTTATGACGAAGACCTGTATTTAAATAAAGAAGCAAAAGAGTTTACCCACAGAGTGGAAGTTAGTCACAAAAACAAAAATATAAAAAACCTTAATCATGAAAAAAAACCAAAAGCTATGACGAAGCAAAAAAATGAAACAAAAACTAGAAAAGAGTATTCTATGTTTATTGAAACCGAAATAGAAAGAATAAAAGAATTGGTGCTAAAGTATTGGGAATCTAAATATTCTTTAGAAGCTGGTCAGCGTAATAATAACCTCTTCAAGCTTGCAATAAAATTGTATTCAGCAGGTGTTCCAGAAACCAATATCACAAATTTATTTCATGAAAGATTTACAAATATTTTTGAAAGTGATGATGAACTTGATTCTATTGTATCAAGTGCATGCAAAGACGAATCTGTTTTTAATTCTACACCATGGGAAAACTATGAGCTGAAAAGAAATGTAATTGCTCTTTTACAAGATGAAGATGAACTAAAAGAGTTACTTAAAAAACATAATATAAACTTTATGGATTCGAAAGTTCAAAAAGAGTTAGAAAAATTAAAAGATAGAAATCAAGTTTTCTGGCACACAATAACCGATAAAGATAATAAGGTTACAGGCTATAAGGTTAACGAATATAAGTTGATTGAGTTTTTAAAATCCCAAAATATTTTCTGCTTAAATAAAGGAGGTAGTTTCCAATATTATATAGTAAAACAAAACCTAATCTATGAGCTAGATTTATATGACATAAAAAACATAATTGTTGACTACATAAGGGAAAACCAAGATAACAAAACACTATTAGTTAGTACATTTCTAAAACAACGTGCAATTTTTAGCGACTTATTCTTATCAGATTTAAAAATAGAAGAACATCAAGTACAAAGGGATTCAGTAGATACAGTATACAAATACTTCTTGAATGGAGTATTGGTTATTTATAAAAGTAAACAAAATGCGTTTATAAATTACTCTGAATTGGATTACCCTGTTTACGCAAGTCAAATTATACAACATAATTATAATCCTGAATCTAAAGGTCAATCAGATTTTGAAGTTTTTGTTGCTGATATTGCTGGTGAAAATGTTGACAGTTTTCGTTCTGCTATAGGTTACTTGTCTAGCAACTTTAAGGCGCAATCAAACGCGAAAGCAGTAATCTTATCAGATAATTCCACATCCTATTCTGAAGCAAATGGCGGTCGTGGAAAAGGAATACTGAGTAAGGCTTTGTCTAAATTCTCAAAATTAGTAAGAATAGATGGTAAACGTTATTCTGCTCAAGATAATTTTGCTTTAGCACCAATCAACAAAACTCACGAAATTGCCCATGTAGATGACCTAAAACAAGGCTTCCATTTTACAGATATGTATAACACAATAACTGACGATATGGAGGTTACGAAAAAATATTATGATAAAGAGATAATACCGTTTCAACTTGCCCCCAAACTATTACTTAGTAGTAATTACCCGATATCTGGTACTGACGAAAGTAGCAAAAGACGTCGTTTTGATTTGGTGTTGTCTAACTATTATTCAACTAAATATACGCCAATCGATAAATTTAGCAGAGAGTTCTTTACAAGTTGGAATGAAAATGATTGGAACAAATTTTATCACTTTATGATAGGTTGTGTAGAACTATATCTCGAAAAGGGATTAATATATATGTCTACTGAGTCCATGAAGCTTAAAGAACTCATTGGAGATACCTCTGAAGATTTTTTAGTATATATTCAGGAGAATTTAGAGATGTTATCTTCAAACAAATTTAGTCTAGAGGAAGTGAAACAAGCTTACTATTCTAACAGTAACCATAATATATCTGTTCGAAAAATAAAGAACTGGTTAAAAAAATGGTGTGACTATTATAGTTACGACTTAAAAGACTATAGAGAAAACAACAAACGAGTTTACAAACTAATGCCAATAGAAGAATTTAAACTATTGGCATCATAATAAAACTATAACCATGAATACAGAATTTAGGGGATGCAAAATAAGTATCCAAAATAAATCAAAAACACTAAGTGATGATGGGGTTTTTAACTTTTGCAAAAAGTACATTGAATATTATTTAGCACAAGAAGGAAGCTTTATTCCTGAAGTTGTTGAAAGACAAGAGGATTTAGTTATCATTTTATATGAAAGTAAAAAACATTATTTTATTAATATTAATGATACAACTCATATTATACTGAACCGTAATGGTTTTCATAATGCTCAAATCGGTGTAGAACAATTCTCAGCAAGTCATGGAGCTTTTTTTATGCAAATCCATAGTCATAAAGTTTCAGCAGTAAACATTATAGAAAACTATCCTTTTTAATTTTGGATATTGATTGCCATCAACTCACATGATTTGGTGGCAACATTGCCACTAATTAGTTCTTCAGCCATATTTAAGAGCTTCATATTATGGATTTAAATTGAATCATAGA
>NZ_JBSHNT010000004.1:0-289 GCF_053601615.1 Pontimicrobium sp. MEBiC06410 | reverse complement strand
GCAGGCATTAACCCATTACCAATACCCTATACCAATGTCACCAACCCACAAATTATTTATGTACGCGTAGACAATAATACTATGGTAGATGATGGTACAGGAACAATGGTTGATAGCTCAGACTGTTACGCTACCGCAGAGTTAACCCTGCAAGTCAACCCAATGCCATCGTTTAATTTAGAAGACAATTACCTATTATGTATCAACACCAATGGTACAGAAGTCATTAACACGCCAGCAATAGACACGGGCTTAACTGTGGCCGATGGCTATACCTTTACCTGGTACT
>NZ_JBSHNT010000003.1:0-296 GCF_053601615.1 Pontimicrobium sp. MEBiC06410 | reverse complement strand
CAGGTGCAGTAAATGTTGGTGCAATATTATCGGAAACGGTAATGGTTTGTGTTTGTTCTGGCGCAGTATTACCACAGCTATCTGTTAATGTCCATGTTCTGGTGATAATAAATGATCCTTCGCAAGTTCCAGCGACTACAGCGTCTGTGTAGGTCGCGTCTAGGGTTGTAGAACAGTTATCTGCTTCGTCTGTAACATCTCCTGTAATGTTTACTCCAGCATCGTAATTACATGATGCATCTGTAAATATTTCGATATCTGCCGGTGCAGTAAATGTTGGTGCGATATTATCGGAA
>NZ_JBSHNT010000002.1:0-570 GCF_053601615.1 Pontimicrobium sp. MEBiC06410 | reverse complement strand
ATATTATCGGAAACGGTAATGGTTTGCGTTTGTTCTGGCGCAGTGTTACCACAGCTATCTGTTAATGTCCATGTTCTGGTGATTACGAATGATCCTTCGCAAGTTCCAGCGACTACAGTGTCTGTGTAGGTCGCGTCTAGCGTTGTAGAACAGTTATCTGCTTCGTCTGTAACATCTCCCGTAATGTTTACTCCAGCATCGTAGTTACATGATGCATCTGTAAATATTTCGATATCTGCCGGAGCAGTAAATGTTGGCGCGATATTATCAGACACCGTGATGGTTTGCGTTTGTTCTGGTGCAGTGTTACCACAGCTATCTGTTAATGTCCATGTTCTTGTGATTACGAATGATCCTTCGCAAGTTCCAGGGACTACAGTGTCTGTGTAGGTTGCGTTTAGCGTTGAAGAACAGTTATCTGCTTCGTCTGTAACATCTCCTGTAATGTTTACTCCAGCATCGTAGTTGCATGATGCATCTGTAAATATCTCAATATCTGCCGGAGCAGTAAATGTTGGTGCGATATTATCGGAAACGGTAATGGTTTGCGTTTGTTCTGGCGTAGTGTTA
>NZ_JBSHNT010000001.1:0-244 GCF_053601615.1 Pontimicrobium sp. MEBiC06410 | reverse complement strand
TGTCCATGTTCTGGTGATTGTAAACGATCCTTCGCAAGTTCCAGCGACTACAGTGTCTGTGTAGGTAGCGTCTAGTGTTGCAGAACAGTTGTCATTTTCATCAGTAACATCTCCTGTAATGTTTACTCCAGCATCGTAGTTGCATGATGCATCTGTAAATATCTCAATATCTGCCGGAGCAGTAAATGTTGGTGCGATATTATCGGAAACGGTAATGGTTTGCGTTTGTTCTGGCGTAGTGTTA